>NZ_VRVD01000727.1:0-2139 GCF_008040015.1 Methylobacterium sp. WL18
CGCCAAGGAGGCCCGACCGACCCCGCCGCGCGCGCCTTCCGCGCCCGACGATGCCGCGCGCGAGGAGCGCGTGCGTATGACGAAGCTGCGCCAGACCATCGCGCGCCGCCTCAAGGACGCGCAGGACACCGCCGCGATGCTGACGACGTTCAACGACGTCGACATGTCGGCCGTGATGGCGCTACGCAGCCAGTACAAGGACATCTTCGAGAAGAAGCACGGCACCAAGCTCGGCTTCATGGGCTTCTTCACCAAGGCGGTGATCGGCGCCCTCAAGGACGTGCCGGCGGTCAATGCCGAGATCGACGGGCAGGACCTCGTCTACAAGAACTATTACCACATCGGCATCGCGGTCGGCACCGATAAGGGCCTGGTCGTGCCAGTGGTGCGCAACGCCGACGACCTGTCGATCGCCGGCATCGAGAAGACCATCGCCGGCTTCGGCAAGAAGGCCCGCGACGGCAAGCTGTCCATCGAGGACATGCAGGGCGGCACCTTCACGATCACCAACGGCGGCATCTACGGCTCGCTGATGTCGACCCCGATCCTCAACGCCCCGCAATCGGGCATCCTCGGCATGCACCGCATCGAGGAGCGCCCGGTGGTCCGCGCCGGCAAGATCGAGGCGCGGCCGATGATGTACCTCGCGCTGTCATACGATCACCGGATCGTGGACGGTAAGGAGGCCGTGACCTTCCTGGTGCGGGTGAAGGAGGCGCTGGAAGATCCGGCCCGGCTCGTGCTGGATCTGTGATCCCGCGGTAGATCATCCGGATGCAGACATGGGTGTTCGTCTTGGAGATCGTGCGAAATCTGTGACTGGCCCTCGCGGCGCTGGTTGGGGCGGCACTGGCGTGGCGAAAGCTTGCACCAGAAGTGAAGCAGGCCGGGTCGGCTGCAACGCAGGTGGAGTTGGCGCGGCGTGCCCACGTCACGGAACTCTTCAACCGCGCGGCGGGGCAACTCGGCGACGGACAGCTCGAAGTCCGACTGGCGGCTATCTATGTTCTTCGCGAGATCGGGCGCGATTTTCCCGACCTCGCAGATCCGGTCTTCGAACTCTTGCAGGCACACCTTCGCGAGAGGCGGTCGCGTTACGAGGAGTCGGAACCGCCCATCGACGTAAGGGCTATTGTCGAGACGTTGCGCATGAGGATCGCTGCCGATGAACCATCAGGCGAATTCTAGCCCCCACCCGATCGTCAATCTTCAGGGCGCTTTTCTCCGTCACACGGATCTCAGCAACGCCGACCTGCGGCGCGCGGACCTGTCTCGAATCGATGCGAGCGGGGCCGCGTTTCGAAACTCGGACTTCCAAGATGCACGCTTGAGCGGTGCGATCTTGCGGGGCGCGGATCTGACCGGGGCCTTGAATCTGACTGAGGCGCAGCTCGCTACTGCGATCCTCGACGAGCACACACGACTGCCCACCTATATTGACCGTCAAACGCTTGTCGGCCAGCCGCGGGAATCAACGGGAGCCGAGCTTTGACCACGTCGCTTGGATCCGTCGCCATCGTCACGGGCGGCAGCCGCGGCATCGGGCGGGCTGTGTCGCTGTTGCTCGCGGAGCGCGGCTACGCGATCTGCCTGAGCTACGTGTCGGACGCGGCCGCGGCACAGGCGGTGGTGGATGCGATCACCGCCAAGGGCGGCAAGGCCCTGGCCGTGCGCAGCGATGTCGGCGTCGAGGCCGACGTGCTGGCGCTGTTCCAGGCCGCGGACGGGCTCGGCCGGCTCGCGGCGCTCGTGAACAACGCGGGCGTGGTCGACATGAAATCCGACGTGGCCGACATGAGCGCGGCCCGGCTCCAGCGCATGATGACCACCAACGTGGTCGGGAGCTTCCTATGCGCCCGCGAGGCGGTGCGGCGCATGTCGAACAAGCGCGGCGGGGCAGGGGGCGCCATCGTCAACCTGTCCTCGGTGGCGGCCCGCCTCGGCGGCCCCGGCCAGTTCGTCGATTACGCCGCCTCAAAGGGCGCGATCGACTCGCTGACCATTGGGCTCGCCCGCGAGGTGGCCGGGGAGGGCATCCGCGTCAACGCGGTGGCGCCCGGCATCATCGCCACCGAGATTCATGCGAGCGGCGGCGAGCCCGACCGGGTCGAGCGCCTCGGGCCCGGCGTCCCGATGGGC
>NZ_VRVD01000728.1:0-2129 GCF_008040015.1 Methylobacterium sp. WL18
CTGCTCCGGGGTCGGCTCGGGCATGCCCGGCGGCAGCCCCGGCATGCCGCCACCCATCCCGCCGCCGCCGAGACCGAACATCGAGCCGAGGGCCTGCCCGATGCCGCGCTTGCCCGAGCCCATCGCCTTCATCATGTCGGCCATGGTCCGGTGCATCTTCAGGAGCTTGTTGATCTCCGAGACGTCGACGCCCGAGCCCGCCGCGATGCGCTTCTTGCGGGAGTTCTTGAGCAGGTCCGGGTTCTTGCGCTCGTGCGGGGTCATCGACGAGATGATCGCCCGCTGGCGCTTGAACATCTTCTCGTCGAGGTTGGCGCCCTCGACCTGCTTCTTCATCGCGCCCATGCCGGGCAGCATGCCCATCAGGCCGCCGATGCCGCCCATCTTCTCCATCTGGGCGAGCTGCATGGAGAGATCCTCCAGGTCGAACTTGCCCTTGCGCATCTTCTCCGCCGTGCGGAGCGCCTGCTCGTGGTCGATGGTCTCGGCGGCCTTCTCGACCAGGGAGACGATGTCGCCCATGCCGAGGATGCGGTTGGCGACGCGGGCCGGGTGGAACTCCTCCAGCGCGTCGACCTTCTCGCCGGTGCCGACGAGCTTGATCGGCTTGCCGGTGACGGCGCGCATCGAGAGCGCCGCGCCGCCGCGGGAATCGCCGTCCATGCGGGTGAGCACGATGCCGGTGACGCCGAGCCGCTCGTCGAAGGCGCGGGCGGTGTTGACCGCGTCCTGACCGGTCAGCGCGTCGGCGACCAGCAGCACCTCGTGGGGCCGGGTCGCGGCCTTCACCTCGGCCGCCTCGACCATCAGGGCCTCGTCAACGGTGGTGCGGCCGGCGGTGTCGAGCATCACCACGTCGAAGCCGCCCAGCCGGGCCGCCTCCATGGCGCGCTTGGCGATCTGCACCGCCGACTGGCCGGCCACGATCGGCAGGCTCTCGACGCCGACCTGCTTGGCGAGCACCGCGAGCTGCTCCATGGCGGCCGGGCGGCGGGTATCGAGGGAGGCCAGCAGGACGCGGCGCTTCTCGCGCTCGGACAGGCGCCGGGCGATCTTGGCGGTGGTGGTGGTCTTGCCCGAGCCCTGGAGGCCGACCATCAGGATCGGCACCGGAGCCGGGGCGTTGAGGTCGATCACCTCGGCATCGGTGCCGAGCATCGCCACCAGCTCGTCGTTGACGATCTTGACGACCATCTGGCCGGGGGTGACCGACTTGAGCACGACGGCGCCGACCGCCTTCTCCTTCACCCGGTCGGTGAAGCCGCGCACGACCTCCAGGGCCACGTCGGCTTCCAGCAGGGCGCGGCGGACCTCGCGCATCGCCGCGGTGACGTCGGCTTCGGTCAGGGCGCCCCGGCGGGTGAGCCCCGAGAGGATGCCGGACAGGCGGTCGGACAGGCCTTCGAACATGGTGTTTCCGACCCGCGCTTACTGTTCGAGGCCGGCGCGCTCGACGCGGCGCGCCTGGAGGGCGGCCTCGAAGCTGCGCACGGCGCTCGCGAACTTGTCCCGGCACTCCGGATTGCAGAAGCCGACCACGGCGCCGTTATAGAGCGTCAGCGAGTCGGCCGAGATCGGCTTGCCCGACCACGGGCAGGTCTCGTTAATCGCGTCCGCGACGTTCAATGCGGCGGGGGGCACGGCGACTCGGGTCACGGCGACTTGGGTCATGCGATAAGCCTCGACCGGCGGAGTCCGGCGAAGCGGATCGGCCCAACACAGATCGCGCCCGAGGGCGCGGACGCGCTGTCGGGCGTTGACCTCCGGCCTCGGGGGCCGGTCGGCTTCGTGTCGTGACGATCTGCTACGGATCGGAAGCGCGGGGGTAGCGGCAGCCACCGCAAAAGTCAATTTTCGGTATCACGCCCGCCAACCATCTCACGGTTGAGGCGCCAGGCGGGCATTAACTTTTACGGATCGTTAAGCATGTTGCGACTCTGATCGGGCAGCACCCGTTCAGGACGACCGCCGATGTCGGAACCCGCCCGCACCCTGCCGCCGCACGAGACCGGCAGCCGCATCGCCCCCGGCCCCCTGCGGGACTGGCTGGCGACGATGAAGACCCACAGCCCCGCCGAACCGCGCGGCGACGACCGCCCACTGTACGAGGCCGCCCCGGAGGCCAAGGC
>NZ_VRVD01000729.1:0-2125 GCF_008040015.1 Methylobacterium sp. WL18
GCGGAGGGCTGGCCCACCTCCATGCGCACCACGTCGTCGCCGCGCCGGGCCTTGGCGGCGGCCGCGGCCATGACGTCCATGGCGAGGAACGGCTGGACGGCGGCGGCCCGCCGGGAGATCGGGATCATGCTTTCCTGACGGGGCGCGAGGGCGGAGGCGGTGCGGTGCTCGGGGTTACCCCCTGACGGCCCTGCCCTCAACCGGTGTCAGTGCGGCGCGAAGCCCGCAGCCATGTTGACCACCAGCGCCAGGATGCCGGTGTTGAACAGGTAGGCGCCGACCGTTTGCGCGGTCGCGATCCGGCGCATCCTCTTGCTGGTGAGATTGGTGTCGGAGGTCGCAGCCGCAGCCCCGATGGTCACGGTGAAGTACAGGAAATCCCAGAAGTCCGGCTCGGTCTCGCCGTGGAAGTCCAGCCCGCCGCGCTCGGCGCCGGCTTCGTCCCCTGTGCCGTAATAGACGTGCGCGTAGTGGACCGTGAAGATCATCTGCACGAAGACCCAGGTGCAGAGCAGGCTCGTCCCGGCGAGCGCCAGGGCGTAGCGCTCGCCGGGTCCGGCGATGCGGCCGCCGACCACCAACACCGCCACCGAGCCGAGGCTCGCGGCTGCCGCCAGCAGGGCGAAGACGGTGATCACCCCGGCGCTGTCGTCGAGCCGGGCGGCCTCACGCCGCATGGCGTCATGGGTCTGGCCGGTGGCCCGCCGTATGACCAGGCCGGCATGGACGATCACGCCGGCGCACCAGCCGACGAGCAACCGCATCCCCGGATCGAGGCCCGGCACCAGCAGGGCGGTGGCGACCGCCACCAGGATCGCGCAGAGCAGGTGCGGGCGCAGCCAGAAGGCGCGGAACAGCTTGGGCATGACGAACCGGATGACGCGCAGCGGGCGGGATCTCCCGGCCGGGATCGTGATTTGACCCGGCGCCGCGAAAACGCCTAACCCACCCTCTACCGCTCGCGCCACGCGCGGGCCGGCTTGCCGCGCAAGCGAGGATCCATGCTCTTCAACCGCTCCCTGCCCGCGCTGGCCCTGGCGCTCGGCCTCGCCGCCGTCCCGGCTTCGGCGCAGGACGCCACGCAATCCACCGCTCCGGCATCCGCCCCGTTCACGGACGCGCAGCGCGCCGGCATCGAGGCGATCGTCAAGGACTACCTGATCAAGCACCCGGAGGTGCTGCAGGAGGCGCTGGCCGAGGCCGAGAAGCAGCAGGCGGAGACGCAGCGCCTCGCCCAGAGCGCGGCCCTCAAGGAGGCCCGCGAGGCGCTCATCAACGGCCCGCACGACGTCGTTGCCGGCAATCCCACCGGCGACGTCACGCTCGTCGAGTTCTTCGACTACAATTGCGGTTATTGCCGCAAGGCGCTGATCGACGTGCAGACCCTGATCAAGACGGACCCGAAGCTGCGGGTGGTGATCAAGGACTTCCCGGTGCTCGGCCCGGAATCCCTCGAAGCGAGCCAGGTCGCGGTCGCGGTGCGCCAGCAGCTCAAGGGCGACAAGCTGTTCGAATTCCACCAGAAGCTGCTCGAGACCAAGGGCCGGGTGAACGGCGCCCGGGCGATCCAGGTCGCCAAGGATCTGGGCGCCGACACGGTCAAGCTGCAGAAGGACATGGCCTCCCCCGAGGTGAAGGCCGCGTTGAGCGAGAATCGCGGCCTGGGCGACCGGCTGGGCCTGTCGGGCACGCCGGCCTTCATCATCGGCGACGAGGTGATTCCGGGCGCCGTCGGGGTCGACCCCATCCGCAAGACCATCGCGGATGTCCGCCAGTGCGGCCACGCCTCCTGCTGAGGCGTCAGGCCGGAGCTTCCCACCGGCGGATGGCGGACTGCGCGGCCTTGTCGCGCCAGGCCGCCTTCGTCTAAGAGCCGCCAGCCATGAGGCTGTGATCGAGTGCCAGCGCGCATGCCGGATGAACCGACCGCCGCGGCGCGATACGAAGAAGGCCGGATGCCCAAGAACGATCCCATCGATTCCGAGCTCGTCCGCGAACTCGCCAACCTCGTCACCGAGACCGGCCTGTCCGAGATCGAGGTCGAGAAGGGTGACCTGCGGATCCGCGTCGTGCGGCGGCTTGAGCCCGTCACCGTCCAGGTGGCGGCGCCCGCGCCTGTCGCGGC
>NZ_VRVD01000072.1:0-13366 GCF_008040015.1 Methylobacterium sp. WL18
GCCTACCTCGCCGACGTCATCACCCGCATCGTCGAGGGCCACCCGCAGCGCCATCTCGACGATCTGCTGCCATGGGCCTACCCGGCCATGCCAGCCCTCAGAGCCGTGGCCTGAAAACAGCGCTTACAATGAAGCCCTGCGCGTGCAACGCGCGGTGGAGGACGGTGGCGCTGTGCTGGTCCTCCCGCCAGCGTGCCTCGACGAAGGGGAGATAGCGATCGAGCAGGCTCGAACCCGGTGCGCGGCGGTAGGGCATGAACCGGCCCGCCCGCACCCAGCGGCGCACGGCGTTGCGGGATGCGCCGAGACGGCGAGCGATCTCTTTGGTCGGCAGACCTTCGCCGTGGAGGCACAGGGCCGCCTCGCAGCGGTCGCGTCGCCAGCTGCTCACGTTCGTTGGCGCTGTCTTCGTCTTCGCCAGATCAGGGGAGCCGGCGGGGTCGTGCACGGCGCGGTGCGCCACGCCTCGGATCTCGGACTGGTGCCGCTCGACGACGCCGCGCAGGGCCTCGGAAGCGTTGACGAGCAGGTGCCAGCGATCCGCGACCTGCGTCGCCCTCGGTGCTCCCGTGCGCGCGGCCTCGGCGTAGGGTCCCGAACGGTCACGGCTGACGACGGTCACGCTCGGATGGGCGGTGAGCCAGTCCCGCACCGGTGCCGACGAGCGGCCGGGCAACAGATCGATGACGCGCCGCCGCTCCAAGTCGCACACGATGGTGCCGTAGGACCGGCCGCGCCGCCACGCCCAATCGTCGACGCCGATGACCCGCGGCGGCGGAGACGGTACGGTCCCGCGACGACGGATCAGGCGCAGGACGGTGTCGCCGCTGACAGGCATGGCCAGCCGCCGCGACAACCTTGCGCCAGCCTCACCACCCAGCACCATGCCGATGTCGGTCTGCGCCTCGGCCAACCGGTCGCTGCGGCGCGCCTTGCGCGTACCCAACCCTGGCACGCGTTCGGCAAAGATCCGCCCCGGGCAATGGCCGCAGCGGAAGCGGCGAACCTGCACCCGCCACGTCACCGACCGGTCCTGCCAGGGCAGGTCGTCGAACGTCCGCCAATACCTGCTGTGCACCCGCACTGACGCCCGCCCGCAGACCCGACAGCAGGCTTGGGCTGCCGTGGTTCGGGCGGTGATCAGCAACCCGGAGGTGTCCAGCGTCAGACCATCGACGTGCAGGCCGTCCGGGACCAACGGCAACGACGGGTTCGAGATCGGCATCGCACTGCCCTCGGGCCACCACGTGAACCAACGCCCGAATCATCCCGCAGCACCGAAATTGCGGATGAACCTGAACATTGACCCTGGATCGGCGTCGAACTTTGGCTCTGACGCACTTTCGCTGATCATCAAGGCTTGAGGCCGATCAGGCGAGCCTGCAGCAGGTCGATCTTGCCGCGGCCGTACATCTGGCGCTTCACGAGCTTGAGCTTCGTGACCTGTCCTTCGGTCTGGCCGTTCGACCATGGCAGCGTGATCGCGGCCTGAACTGCGGATCGGTCCTGACCGATGCCGCGCGCGAAGGAGGCGACGAGACTCGCCTCGGCCCGCCTGAGCCATCCTTCGAGCCGGCCGGGTTCGTTTCCTCGCACCATCGTCTGGAAGGCGCTGACTACCTCGCGTGCCTCGACCAGCTCCGGCACCCCTTCCTCGACCGCGGCCACGGTCAGCGTCTCCGCCCTGGTCAACCGGTCGTGATCCGTCGTCAGCAGACGTGCCAATGTTCGCGCCGACGGCACACGCTGAAGCCGCTCGATGTTGGCCTGCTCTGCGCGCCGGCGGCGCGTCGCCCATTCCCCAACCACGCGGAGCGATCCTCGGAAGCCCTGCGCCTTCGCCATTCGCCAGAGTTCGGTGGCGTTGCGGCTGCCTGCGTCCCACTGGGCGTCGAGCCAGGGCAGATAGGCGTCGAGCGAGCTCTGGCGGACCCGGAAGACGTCCGTGCGCTCGCCGCGCAGGACTGCACGCACCATCATGCGACTGTGGCCCAGGCGCTGGCCGATCCGGCGAATCGGAACGCCTGCTTCCGCGAGCGCGCGGATGGCCGCGTCCGCCTCTTCCCTCCGCAGGTAACCCTCGTACTGGATACGCTCAGCCGCAGTGAGGAGCGCCGGATCAAGGGTGGCCGCGCCGACGACCTCGCGAACCTGACGCATCGACCTGCGCACGGCGTCGAGGAAGCCGCGGCTGGCGTTCTCCATGAGGTGCCAGCGGTCGGCGACCTGGATAGCCTGCGGCAAGGCGCGGGCGATGGCCTCACCATAGCCGCCGCCACGGTCGCGGGCGATGATCTGGATCGAGGTGTTCTGCTTCAGCCAGGTCTGCGCGGTCGCCTGCTCGCGATCCGGTAGGAGCGCCACGATGCGGCGGCGTTCGAGATCGCAGACCAGGGTGCCGTAGCGGTGGTTGCGTCGCCAGGCGAAGTCGTCGATGCCGATGACGTCGAGCGGATCGGACCGTGTGGCCGCCCGACGGCGGATGACGCGCAGGAGCGTGTCGCGACTGACCGGCAGCATGAGGCGCTGGGCGCGACCCGCACCGGGCCGACCACCGAGGGCGAGACCAAGGTGATGGACGATCTGCTCCAGCCGCGAGGTGCGTCGCGCGAAGGCGGGCAGGAACTCGTCGGGAAAGCGCTCGGCGAAGATCGTCCGCTCGCAGGCCGCCGCATCGCACCGGAAGCGTCGTACAACGACCTGGAGCTCGACGCGCCGGCCACCGAGCGGCAGGTCGGCGGCCCGACGTCGGTAGCGGCTTTGAATGCGACGCGAAGGGGTCCGGCAGTTTGAGCAGGCCGTCATCACGGCTCCCGACCTCACGACCAGACCGATGCGGTCAGTGCCGACGTCGAGATGATCGACGATGAATCCAGTGGGTACGAGGCTCGATGACCGGAAGTGAGTGCGCATGCTGCGGCTCCAACATGGATATCCGCAACCTCAACGCCGCCAGCATCAGCGAGAGTGAGTCAGAGCCAAAGTTGCACGCCGAAACACAGTTCCGGATCCTGACCGTCGTCGATTGCCACCCGCGAGAGGCGCTCTCACTCACGCCGAGAGCCAACGTCCGCGCCTTCCAGGTGACCGAGGCGCTCGACGCCTTGGTCAGGCTGAGGGGGAGGCCTAAGATCCTGCGGGTCGACAATGGGCCGGGGTTCGCCGGGCGCATGCTCAACCAGTGGGCTTACCTGAACGGGGTCGAGATCGACTTCTCCCGACCGGGCAAGCCGACCGACAACGCCTACATCGAGTCGTTCCACGGCCGCTTACGAGCGGAATGCCTGAACGCCTCGTGGCTCCGGTCGCTGGCCGATGCTCGCGAGCGCATCGAGGAATGGAGGTGCCACGACAACGAAGATCGACCCCACACGGCCCTGGGCGGCTTGACGCCCCGAGCCTTCGCCAACCAAGCTGTCACAGCTCGGGAACTTGCATAGTCCGTGGACCACAAACGGAGTCAACTCCAGGCCCACTGTGCACTAACTTTACGCTCGGGCTACCTCGTGGGGGCCAATCAGACTGATCCACGCAAAGTAAGCAAGAAACACAGAAACGGGGCAATCCGAAGCCCACCTTTCCGGCGCCTCCTCTCCGACGCGGATGCGCGGCTTTCGGCCAACTCCGAACAATGCGGCCGGCAGCTTGAGAGCCTCACGAGAAATATTGCCGACCTATATCAAGCCCGTATCCTATGCGATTAAGTGTCTAAAAATAAGCTGGGCAGCGATAGGTCAGTTGGCGATCAGTGCGTTTCTTCGATTAGCTCACGTGCAGCTTCTAAAATTTCTCGGCACTCGCGTCGAAACTCCACAGCATCCTGTGTTCGCTCGCCGTGCCGATAGTTACCGTTCCGGCTCCCCCTTGGCGCCCCACTCCCTGAGGCTCCGCCGTGTATTCGGCACCTCTTCTTTCCCTTAATCGCAGGAGACTGACATGCAGTCCCACGACGGGTTCGCGCCTCGCATCGAGGGGATGAGCGCAGCTGAGCCGGCTCGTCCCTCCGTAGGTCCATAGGGTTGTTGTTTCCATTTCTCATTGCCCCCCGCCCCCTTTGCCACCAGTCTCGACGGTTCCGACAATCGCTTGCCCGCCTGCATGCACATGGACGTGCTCAACCGTGACCTTTTGCTCGCCGCCACGCCGTCGCTTTTCCAAGCTCTCAAGTTGAGCAGCGAATGATCGCATCAACTTCATAGCAAGCTTGCTGTACCTCTCGGACGCCAGCGGATCGGCGCTTAGTTTCGCTCGGCCCATTGCATCCATTGCAGCTTCTTGGGTAGCAACCATCTGCAATGCCAGCATCGCTTCTAACTCGTCACGGGGAGCGATAGCCGAGACGGCTGCCAAACTGGCATTGATATCGTCTTCCGTCGGGGCGCATCCCTGCGCTTCTTGAGAGAAAAACAGGAGGCGTGTCATGCATCGATTAGCGAAAGCCGGCGAGGTCGTTCCGAACGTGTCCAACGTTTTCATCGTATGGTCGAACTCGTCACCATCCCTTGGCGCCAGAGCGACGTGTTTGTCCACTGATCGTCCAACTATGCGACACTGCAGCGGTTTGTTTCGCGAAAGGTAGCGATCGAGGACGGCAAGCTTCCTGGATCTCTCGCGCTCCTTAACCCCGTTGTTTTCCTCAGCCAGGTCGGCGGGGGGACGATCGCTTGTTACATCAGGCAAAGTCATCTTTAACTCCAAATCACACTGCTTGTGACTAGTGGCGTTGCCGGCGGAACTTGTTAAAACTTTCGACGGTTTTGAAGGTGGGTGGACGAGCCACCCCAGGTGCTAGGAATCTTCGTCCTTCCGGACAAAAATTCGTGGGTTTACTGTATAATTGGTTTTGGTACGGCCGCCGGTCGCGACTATCTGCGCCTGTAGCCAATCAGCATCGCAAAGCCTTTCAAGGCCTAGCTGAACTTGCTCGCGATCTGTAAGTCCGGACCAATCCTTTTGATGTATGTCCCTGAGCGTAAATACTTTTTCTAAACCGCCGTGTTTCAATCTGTTGGCAATAAGTCTCGCTGTTGTCGCTCCCATGTTAAATCCCGCAGAATAAGCCCGTTGTGCATGCGTCTCCAAGTACTCAACGTACTTGATAGATTTTCTTAATGCGGTGAGACTGACAGGGCCGGACTTGCCATCCACCAGGTGGTTGATTAGCGAAAGCGCTGGGACGAGCTTGCGATATTTTGCGAGATGGCTTTCGAAAGCGGGATGCAAGTCCTTGCCGCGAATTCTATGCTCTAATTTGCCTAACCATTCGATATATTCGGCTAAGGCGTCATCTGCGTAGACTAGGTAGGCGCGATCATTCCGATCGTAGCTCGGTTCGAAAAAGTTAAAACTTTCAGCATCTGCGATCCAGGTGAACATCGCTTCGATATTGGCGCGCACAGTAGCCTCACATGGGCGATCAACGAAGTTCCATGTGCTACTTTGATCTGGAAATATGATCAGACCAAATCTTTGCAGCAGTCCGTCGTCTGCGCCGCCGCCTTTCTGGATCTTTCCGATATAAGATATAAGGCGACCTGGCTGCGTCGTACCGAGAACTGACAGACAAAGAGGGTTGATATGCGTTTGATCCCTGGAGATGCGATCAAACGTATAGGGCTGATTGCCATCCCAACTGGTGAGATAAAAACTGCGCCCGTTGATGTTTTCTTCTCTGTCGAGCGAAATTAGGAGTGACATCAACTCGTCTCTATGAACGAGAAGGCCCTGCTTATTCTGCGCGGCAATCTCGCCCAGCGCTTCATACGTAGTGTCATTAACAACATGACGACGCGCATAAGTTTTGTGGGGTTCGATAGGGGCTTCTATTTGTATCGGACCATTAGGACTTTTCAAAATTGCTCGTTTAAGACTTTCTTCGTAAGCTTTCCTGCGAGCCTTATAGATGTCGGACGCCGTATTACGAGCATGTGAATCTTTCTCGAACGCGATGCGGGCGTTGATTTCTAATCTCATTAGTGGGCTGATTGCTTCGCTGACGGCAGGCGACTTCATCACGCCTGGTCGACCGACTATCATGCACCATAAATTCGGCGTTACTAACCATTCATCGTGACGCTTGGGGCGGATCGCCAAACGAGTTCCTATTACGGAGCCAAGTGCGGTCAAGGCTGCAGCCGCAACAAAATCTGGCGGACACTGCATTCGATCCGCGATGTCGCTAACGAAAGGCACAAGTGCATTCGGCAGATGCTCAGGCGTAAGGATTTCAACTGGTTGTAGTTCGGATCGGAGAGGCTGCGGTTCTGGCCATGCCACTGCAACTTCTGGCAGGGGCGATAGAGCATGCGGTAATCCAGTCCCGGCGTTCGGGAGGGTACCCAGCGCACTTTCATAACCTTCAAAAGTCGAAGTTTGGCCGTTTGTGTGAGCCCTGGGTAGCGTACCTGGTGTCCCTTCATTACCCTCAAAAGTTGATGTGCCATCGGTTTTCGGCTGCCCGGCGGCTGTTGAAGCAGGGGGGTGAAAAGGGTTATCAGCCATGACCCCTCTCCGACATCGTCTTTTGCAGGCCACTCCGAACGGTTCCGCGCACCTCGGCTTCGCTTAGGCCGCAAATCAACCCTGCTTGGATAAGCAGTGCCTCTGCGTCTCCAAATCTGATTGAACCTTGCCCTACAGCTTCACCCAAGCGGCAAGCAGCCCAGTGAAGATGCTTATTGCGCTCGCCGCATGTCGCTGTAGTCACGCTCCTAAGAACGCCCTCAAGTTGGCGTCTCTGGCGTTCCATGCTCTTGGGAGGGTTTCGGTCGACAGGACGAACCGGCTTGTGCTCGATGAGTTTTTTCAACCAGTCAGGTACCGTCGGCAGCCATCGGTTGGCGATGGACTCCCCCAGATGCTCTATCGTGCCATTGAGGATTGTGTACCGCCGTCCATCCGCCATCACTGATCCCGGTAGTATGACGTAACCGTTGTCTCGAGTATCGACCGCGGGGACAATTTTGCCCAAAGTCTTGCCGAGGTCTTGCTGCCTTTGAAAGATCACATGCAGACCATTGTTCGGTGTGCGGATGCATGGGACCGTTCGCCAGTCGAAGCGGTAGTAATCAAACAGTGCACGCAAGGCTTCGACGCCGTCGCCGCTTCCATGCCGGTCCGCATCAATAACGAATAAGCCGTTTGGAGCACATGGCAGACCGTAAACCGCACCAGGGTATTGCAGTCTCCAAGCCTGAAGCTGATTATAATCGCAAGCAGCGTCGTGATATCCTCTACCGGTTAGGGGGCTTTTTATCCGCCCGAACTTGTCATCTTCGGCACGGCACGGAAAGATCTTTACGCCGTGCGCCATTGCATTTCTTGCTGCGAAGCCGTTTTCGATCGAATTATAAGAAGAAGGTAACATCAGTTCTCCTCCTTCTTAACAGCTTCTTTTTCCGTCAGAATTTTAGCAAGAGCTTCCATTTCGTCGCCGATCTTTATGCGCTCAGGCGTAGCCACGGCCATGTACAGAGTGCGAGATAGGGTCTCAGACATGTCTAGATCAGCATCATCGTTCACCTGACCCACCGCATAGAGCAATATGCCTTCATAGACTTGACGTACCAGAACGACGCGGCACATGCCTGGATTTGGTGGGCCGTAGTAAAAGCCATGGCTGTTGGCGATCCTAAGATCTTCGAAATTAAACAATCGAACGCGAAAAGATCGATCAGTATAACGTGCGAAAAATTCTATGTCAGTTTCGAAGGCGTGTTGGGCCTCATGTCGATTTGTGGGGTGGTTCACTTCAGGAGCTGAGCTCCGACGATTGTCTTTTTTCATCGTACTGTCCTTTACTTGTAGGACGGCCGAGCAATCGGTGGGGCAAGAGCGATGAATGCGCTATCTACGCGTTGTTCAGGCGTCGATAGCGATTCGCCTCCGGCTTCCGATCTTCGGGGCCGGCGGTTTGTTATGAAGAGCGCTTCTGAGCATAGGCCAATCGTGCTGGCAAAGCAGCAGTCCAAGCGACTAGATCCTCATGACGGATGAGTGTGCGCCTGCCGACCTTTCGAGCAATGAGGTTGCCGCTACTGATTTCGTCAAAGATGGTTGAACGACCTACCCCTACCTTTTTTGCTGCCGTGAGAACGTCGTAGGCGATAGGTGCGTCTTCGGTTTTGAGATGCTGAGTCGTCATTTTTGTCCCCATGGACGCTGGCGGAAAGGCCGGCGTCCAAGGGGACAAAGCACGAAGTTTCAGAACTGGTCGCGGTGCATAGATCGGCGTCTTCGCACCGGTTTTTGATAGCCAGGAGCGATCGCCTTTCGCCAGCTGTCGGGAACGACTCTCGCTCCCTTAAGCCCTCGAAGCGCCTGGATACCCGCGGTTTCATCGTCCTCGAATTACAGCGCAGGCAGCACCGAGCTACAGCAGGCGGCGATCAGAAGGCGGATTTGCTGAAGCGCAATGGCGTTGCGATCCGTTGTAGCCCGCAAGTTGCTGTCAGCGCCTAACTTCACTTTTGCGGGTCATTGGTTGCCTTTCTAGTACTAGGTGATCGCTTCTTCTGTGCACCTAGCTCGTGCAGGACACTAACATCACGTTTGAGGGCAGACTCTCCGTATTCGTCTTCTGCAGCCTCGAAGCTTGTTGTTCCAGAGGTCGTGAGGGGGTTCAATGCTGAAAAAGCCATTTCTTTGGCAAATTGCATTCTTGCTTCATAATGTAGATCTCCCAATCCTTTTTTAACGTTTTTTTTCCATCCCTCTAGTGTGTTTTGCTGCAGGCCGTATAGATCATCTGTCATTTTCATAACCGAAATTCTAGTCTGACCCAAATTAATGCGGAACTCTATATGCTCTAAAACTTTCAGCTGAGCGTTCAATTCGCGCCACCTCTTCTTTGCGTACTTTCGTGTTTCAGGCATGAACACAGGCATAATCTCGCCGTATGTTAGGGCGCGGAGTGCCTGAACGACCACAAGTGCCATCCCCTCCGGCAAAATGGATGACCGGGATTCGACGATATTTAAGAGAGTTTGACGTACTATCACAGGATCGTAATCTGCGGGATTATGAAATCTATTGCTCAATGCGCGGCCTGTGATTTCATGAATGTGTTTTTCGGCCAAATCTCGAGCGGAATTGTATGTTTTTGACTGACGAGTTGTGTGAGTATAGGCGGAAAGCAGCTCTTGACCTTCCATGGCTATGCCGATTGCATGGTCGCATGCCCAGCCCCCCATGAGTTCGCTGAATCGACCTATTAATGACAAGGCTTCCCGTGCCGCAAAATCCTTTCCTTCGCAGCTTTTTTCGCCCCTTTCGGGTTCCGTTATGTCTCGCAGGTGTTCAAGGGATTTGAACATGCTGAGGGCGCGCCGTCTTATATATTTTTTGTCTTTTAGGCGATGATTGTACTCTGTGATAGTCAATAGGTGATCTTCTATACTTAAATCTTTCATTCCAATTTCGCTCCAAGGGTCCCGCGCTTTGCTTTACAAAATGACCAACGTTGATTTGGCGATCATTGTTGTGTCGCCATCTTGTCAGCGCTGCCTCCAAGGATGTTCGGCTGTGATCGTATTAGTCGAGCGAACCCCGCGTCATCCAAGGAATGTCGCCCAGGCGTTCATCAATTCACGGCGTCGCTCTAGAGCATCGCCGCGCCGGTAAGCTCGCTCTGTTGCGTCGCCCACGACATGGGCTAGGGCCATTTCAGCGACGTCGCGCGGAAACGAGGTGCACTCGCCTGCCCAATCCCTAAAAGAGGAGCGGAAGCCATGTACGGTCACCGACACCTTCATTCGACGCAATTGCATCTCCATTGCCATGATCGAGAGCGGCCGGCCGTACTTTTGGCCGGGGAAGACGAACTCGCTGGACCGGATCGTCTCGGCTTGGGCTAGGATGGCGATCGCACGCTCAGTCAGTGGCACACGATGTTCTACGCCAGCCTTCATCCGCTCTGGAGGAATGGTCCAGACCAAAGCCTTCCGGTCAATCTCGTCCCAGCGCGCGCCGAGCACCTCACCGGAACGCGATGCGTTCAAGATGCAGAACTCTAGCGCCATGGCCGCCACGGCTACGCGCCCGCGCAGGTCAGTGACAAAAGCAGGCACGTCGTTAAACCGCATTGCGGCGTGATGCCCGCGCGTCAGCTTGTGGCGCGGCGGTAGCAGTTTATCGAGGTGCCCGCGCCAGCGGGCTGGGTTCTCACCTGTGCGTAGCTCCTTGGCTTTAGCTCCATCCAAGATCCGCTCAATTCGTCCTCGCAGGCGTGAAGCGGTCTCGGACTTCGTGCGCCAGATCGGTGTTAGTACCGCCAGCACGTCACTGGTGCCGATCGTGTCAATCGGCATCGAACGCAGCACGGCAGCGTAGGTTGTCAGCGTTGAGGTCCACTGTGCCTTGTGCTTCTCGTTGCGGAAGCCGTGAGAGAGATCGCTGACGATCTGGTCAGCGAACGCGCCGAAGGTCACTGCAGCTTCAGGCTCGGCGCGGGCAGCGCGGCGTTGCTCGATAGGGTTCTGCCCGTCTTTTAGGATCCGGCGTGCCTCTCTTGCCCGTTCGCGGGCATCTGCCAGCGAGACAGTAGAGAGGCCTCCGAGCCCCATCTCCTTGAGCTTGCCTTGCCAGCGGAACAGGAACAGCCATCGCTTGGCACCTGACGCATCCACGACCAGATAGAGGCCATCACCGTCGGCGTGGCGACCGGGCTTGGTCGCAGTTGCGACCGTGCGTGCGCTTAGCCTCTTCACTGCACGAGCCACGAGCGCTCACCCCAACGTTCACCCCAACACGTGGTGTGGATCGTAGCAAACGCCGGTGGACTTCCGAAGCATTAAAAACTCTTATGACGGGGGCAGTACGAGGGGAAATGGACTTCTACAGATTTCTACGTGCTTGGGTATGACGGACCCCCTCTCCGCCAATGGGATTTCATTGTCCGATGCTCTGACCGGAAAGAGCGTCGCGGCAACAATCGCCGCCCCATGCTGTAATCCAGGTCTTGAAGTAGCGTGTGCCGGCTCGTTTCCGATGTTGCCGGACAACGTGGCAGGTTCCGCGCGAGGGCTGACGCCAAACCGCGTTCGGCGCGGACGGCGGGCAGCAGTGGGCTTGGACATGACTACACCGGACCTGCCGCCGCTGGACGCGGCCGTTCTTCCCGCGGGCATCCGCGCGCGCTTCGTCGCGGGTGTGAACGGCCTGCGCATGCATGTGCTGGACGCCGGACACGGGGAGCCCGGCCGGCCCTGTCTTCTGCTGCTGCACGGCTTTCCCGAGTTGGCCTATTCCTGGCGCAAGGTGATGCCGGCCTTCGCGGAGGCCGGCTACCACGTCGTCGCCCCGGACCTGCGCGGCTACGGGCGTACCGCCCCGGGGCCGGTGGCCTACGAGGCCGACCTCGCGCCCTTCCGCATGCACAACCTGCTCCTCGACGTGCTCTGCCTGCTCGGGGCACTCGGCCGGGAGCGGGTCGCGGCGGTGATCGGGCACGATTTCGGCGCCTGGGTCGCGGGCTTCTGCGCCCTGGCCCGGCCCGACGTGTTCGGATCGGTCGTCCTGATGAGCGCGCCGTTCGTGGGGGCACCCACCCGCGACGCCCTGGCGGACAGCATGACTCCGCCCGCACAGGATCCGATCCACGCGGCTCTGGCCGGTCTGCCGCGCCCGCGCGCGCATTACCACCGCTACTTCGCCTCACCGGCCGCGGCACCCGACATGGACGGCAGCCCGACACAGGTTGCCGCGTTCCTGCGCGCCTACTTCCATCACAAGAGCGCCGACTGGCCGGGCAACCCGCCGCATCCGCTCTCGGGCTGGACGGCCGAGGCCCTCGCCGAGATGCCGACCTACTACGTCATGGACCTCGGCCGGAGCATGCCCGCGACGGTGGCGCCCGAAGGGCCGGAGGACGGGGGCGCCGGCTGCGCGTGGCTCACCGATCGGGAACTCGGCGTCTACGCGACGGAGTATGCGCGCACCGGCTTCCAGGGCCCCCTGCAGGGCTATCGCTGCCGCATGGATGGGAGCCTCGCGCGCGATCTCGGGCGGTTCGCGGGTCGGCGCATCGAGGGGCCGGCGCTTTTCGTGGCCGGGCGTCGCGACTGGGGTCCGTTTCAGGCACCGGGCGCCTTGGAGCGGATGGGCACGCGGGCCTGCGCCGATTTCCTCGGCTGCCATGTCGTGGAGGGGGCCGGACATTGGGTCCAGCAGGAGCAGCCGCAGGCCGTCTCCGACCTGCTGCTCGCGTTCCTCCGGCGTCACGCGGCCGGACCGGCCCTCCGGGCTTGATCGCGCGCCGCGTCGCACTCGAGATAGGCCCGCCGCGCGTTCGCCGCCTCGGTCGCACCCGGCGGCGCACCGAGGGGCGGAATGGGCCTGGGCAGCGCTGCGATTTCCCCGCATGTCTCGCGCCCGCCCCCGGGAGGTCCGTCGCGCGCCGCCTCCCGAACCGCAATCACCGACACGACAGGATTTCCCATGGCCGGCCTCAAGGACAAGCGTGGCTTCATCGATAAGGACCGGCTCGATCTATCGGAACGCAAGGCCATCGAGTTCTGGATGAAGCGCTGGGGCGTCACCCAGGACCAGCTGATCGCGGCGCACCGGAAGGTCGGCCGGATGACGAAGGACATCGCCGTCGAGCTGGGCAAGAAGCGGTAGGCGCACACGCGCCCCGACGGGACAGCTCGTCGGGTCGGGGCGTCGATCGGGAGTCGGAGGCAGCATCCGGCTTCGTGAAGGCCATCCCGCAGGACGCACGCCACGGCGCCCTACAGGCTCGGGCGCAGCCCGCGCACCGGGCTCGCGGCCTCCAGCAGCGTGGCGACGTGCAGGATGGTCGACTCGGCCTGCCAGCTCGCCACGACCTGGACGTTGATCGGCAGGCCCTCGCCGCTCGTCCCGAACCGCATCGACAGGCCGGGCAGGCCGGTGACGTTCAGCGGCACCGTCGCGCCTTGGAGGTAGGTGGCGTCGACGGTCTGCCCGTCGATGACGAACGCGGTGACGCCGTGCTTGTGGGCCGGGATCGGCAGGACCGGGGTGATCAGCGCGTCGTAGCGCCGGAAGTACGCGGCATAGCCGTCCCGCAGCCGCTCCGCCGCCTGCTCGGCCGCGATGTAGTCGTCCATCGACGAGTCCGGGAGCGCCAGCATGGTCTTGGCCATCGTATACATCTGGTCCTCGTGCCCGGCGGTCGCCTCCCGGAAGGCCGGCTTCATCTCCATGACGTGGAGCGTGTTGAACACGTCGAGGGCGAAGTCGCGCTCCAGCGCCGGGATGCGCACGGCCTCCACGACGCAGCCCGCGCCCTTGAGCGCCTCGGCCGCGGCCCGGACGGTGGCGGCGACCTCCGGATCGATCGGGCCGAAGCCCGGCTCGACCAGCCAGCCCACCCGCAGCGGACGGC
>NZ_VRVD01000730.1:0-2125 GCF_008040015.1 Methylobacterium sp. WL18
CCCTGCTGCTGTGGCTGACACAGATACTGGCGGTACTGCTCGGAGACTTCGGGATCTGGAGCCTCGCGCGCAGGCGGCAGGCCGCGCCGGTCCGGACCCTGTCCCCGGCCGAGCAGGCGGAGGTCGCCGCGCTGCTCCGTCGGGAGTAGTCTTCGGCGCGTTGCGATTCGCCAGTCCGATTCGGCACGAGTCTTGGATCCGGCAGCGCAGATCGCATGATCGGCGACGCGCCCGGGGTGAAGACGATGACCGCCGCCACGCTCACCATCTCCAGCCGCAACTACTCCTCCTGGTCCCTGCGGGGCTGGCTGATCTGCCGGATGGCAGGTCTCGCCTTCGACACCGAAGTCCTGTCGGGCACGGACGCCACCAGCCGGGCGGAGCTGCTGCACCTGTCCCCATCCTTCCTGGTGCCCCGCCTGCGGCATGGCGACGTGGTGGTCTGGGACATCCTGGCGATCGCCGAATACCTGAGCGAGACCTTTCCCGACGCCGGCCTGCTGCCGCGCGAGGTGGCCGAGCGCGCCCATTGCCGCTCCATCTCCGGGGAGATGCATTCGGGCTTCGTCAACCTGCGCTCGGCCCTGCCGATGAACCTGCGGGCGTTCCATCCGGGCTTTCGCGTGTTCAACGGCGCCAAGGCCGATATCGAGCGCATCGTCACGATCTTCGACGATTGCCTCGACCGCTACGACGGACCGTTCCTGTTCGGTGACCGCCCCGGCCTCGCCGACGCGCTTTACGCCCCGGTCTGCACGCGCTTCCGCACCTACGACGTCGCGCTGCCGCCCCGGGCCGCAGCCTACCGGGACGCGATCCTGCACTGGCCGCTGATGATCGAATGGGCCGAGGCCGCCGCCGACGAGCCGGACGAGATCGAAGAGCTCGACATGGAGTTCTGATGCTCCGGACCACACGGCAGATGAAATTTCTTGCAGGGCACAAGACGATGTTGCGCCGCACGCAAGTTTTTTAGACGGCTTCCAGGCGGCGGAAACCGACGCGTTGAGAAAGGCTTACTGCAGGGGTCGCCTGGCGGGCCACCGCGGGTGACAGTCTGACAGGGATCCTTTGTCAGGCGACCGGACTGCACGATTGATGGTGTTCGGCATTTCTGTTCCACTTCGCATTAGAAAAGGAACAGACTGGGCTGGAAACCATGACGCGTCACGAGCCCTGGAGCGCGGAACGCGCCACCGGGATCATTGCTGAGCATACCCATCTCGAAGGCGCGACGCTGCCGATCCTGCACGCGCTGCAGGCGACCTTCGGCTACGTCGACGGCGGCGCCGTGCCGCTCATCGCCGACGCGCTGAACCTGTCGCGCGCCGAGGTGCATGGCTGCATCACGTTCTACCACGACTTCCGCGCCCATCCGGCCGGCCGCCATGAGGTGAAGCTGTGCCGGGCCGAGGCATGCCAGGCCATGGGCTCGGACAAGATCCACCGCGAGATCCTCGGCCGCCTCGGCTGCGACTGGCACGAGACCACCGCCGACGGCAGCGCCACGGTCGAGCCGGTCTACTGCCTCGGCCTCTGCGCCAACGGCCCCGCGGCCCTGATCGACGGCGAGCCGGTGGCCCACCTGACCGCCGACGGCCTCGACGAGGCGCTGGCCGAAACCAAGCGGGAGACCCGCCAGTGAGCGTCACCCTTTACGTCCCCCGGGACGCCGTGGCTTTGGGCCTCGGCGCCAACAAGGTCGCCCGGGCCCTGTTCGCGGGCGCGGAGCGCCGCGGCCTCGACGTGACCATCGTGCGCACCGGCTCGCGCGGCCTGTTCTGGCTGGAGCCGATGGTGGAAGTCGCCACGCCCGAGGGCCGGGTCGCCTACGGTCCCGTCAAGGTCTCGGATGTCGATGCCCTGCTGGATGCCGGGCTCGCCACCGGCGGCGCGCATGCCCTGCGCCTCGGCGACCCCGAAAAGATCCCGTTCCTCGCCCGTCAGCAGCGCCTGACCTTCCACCGCTGCGGCGTTGTCGATCCGGTCTCGGTGGCCGATTACCGGGCCCATGGCGGCTATCGCGGGCTCGAGGCGGCGCTGAAGCTCGACGCCGAGGGCATCGTCGCGGCGGTGCGCGATTCCGGCCTGCGCGGCCGCGACGATGCCCTCGGCGTCGAGCTTC
>NZ_VRVD01000731.1:0-2123 GCF_008040015.1 Methylobacterium sp. WL18
CCGTTGAGCGCGGGCGCGCGCCCCACGGCTGCGCCGCCGACATCATGACCGCGGTCGAGCCCGTCACGCCGGACACGCCGCTCGCCGAGCTGGTGCTCAAGATGGCCGAGGCGGCCCTGCACCATCTGCCGGTGGTCGATCCGGATGGCCGGCTCGTCGGGATCGTGTCGCAGACGGACCTGATCCCGGCGCTCATGGCCGATGCCGGGGCCGGCGATCCGGCCCGGGCCAGCAGGCCCGTGGACGCCGTCCCGGCCTGACCCGCCCGCTCAGCCCTTCTTGACGTTCCAGAACACCGGCACGCCGTCGAGCACCCCGGTCACCGAAGGCTTGTACGAGGTCTGGTTGAAGTACTGCCCGAGCGGCAGGTAGGGCACGTCCGCGAAGGCCTGCTTCTGCAGGGCGTCCGCCAGCGTCTTGCGCGCGGCGGTATCGGGGGCGTCGAGCCAGTCCTGGCGGAGCGTCTCGAGCTTCGCGCTGGTCGGCCAGCCCACCGGCGCATCGGCCCCGGTCCCGCGCAGGAAGGCGCTGACGGCCGGGTTGGCCTGGTCGAGCCCGGCCCAGAAGGTGCAGAAGATGCTCCAGCCGCCCTGGGCGATCGGGTCGCGCTTGGCCCGCCGCTGGACCACCGAGCCCCAATCCATGACCTGATAATCGACGTTGAAGCCGGCGCGGGTCAGCATGTCGGCCGCCACGTCGGCCAGCGCCTTCAGGCTCGGAAAGTCGGAGGCGCCCATCAGCACCACCTTCTCGCCTTTGTAGCCGGCCGCCGCGAGCGCCTTCTTGGCGGCCTCGAAGTCGCGCTTGCCGGTCAGCACGTCGAGGCCGGCCTCGCTCGCCATCGGCAGGCCGGGACAGAAGAAGCCGGTCGGGACATGCCTCAGCTTGGGGTCGTCGCCGGTCACCGCCTGCATGAAGTCGGTCTGGTCGACCACCTTGAGCAGCACCTGCCGGATCGCCGGGTTGTCGAAGGGCGGCAGCAGCTGGTTCATCCGCAGGCAGCCGATCAGGCCGGTCGGGTCCTTGATCGAGGTCTTCAGGCTGCCCAGCGTCGGCACGAGGTCGGCGGGCGGCTGCTCCCACCAATCCATCTCGCCGGTCTGCATCGCCGAGGCGGCGGTGGCCTGGTCGGGGATGACGTGCCACTCGACCCGGTCGAGGAAGGCGCGCTTCGGGCCCGAGGTCCATTGCGGCTCGCCGCCCTCGCGCGGGACGTACTTGTCGAAGCGCTCGTAGACGACCCGGGCGCCGACCATCCGCTCGTCCGCCTTGAACCGGAACGGGCCGCTGCCGACCATCTCGGTCACCTGCGTGAACGCATCGGTCTTGGCGAGGCGCTCGGGCATGATCGCGCAGATCGGCGAGCCGACCTTGCCGAGCGCATCCGGCAGGAGCGGAAAGGGCTTCTTCAGCCGGAACTGGATGGTGCGGTCGTCGGGGGCCGAGAGCTCGTCCGTGTAGGCCATGAGCGTCTGGCCCATCGGGTCGCGCTTGGCCCAGCGGCCGATGCTGGCGACGCAGTCGCGGGCGAGCACCGGCGTGCCGTCGTGGAAGACCAGCCCGGGCCGCAGCGTCATGCGCCACAGCTTGCCGTCGTCCTCGACGACGTGGCCCTCCACCATCTGCGGCTGCGCGGCGTAGCTGGCATCGGTCCCGTACAGGGTGTCGAACACCGCGAGCCCGTGGTTGCGGGTCACGTAGGCGGTCGTCCAGATCGGATCGAGCACCGTCAGGTCGGCCTGCGGGATGAACTTGAGCACCCGGGAGGCCGTGCCCTGCGCCAGCGCAGGGGCGGCGAGCGCCGCGCCCGACAGGGCCACGAAGGATCGTCTGGTCAGCATCTCGGCGCACCTTTGAGGTGAATATCGCCGAAGCTTAGCACGAGGCGGGCCATGGGGAGGGGCGGGCGGTCGTTTCTCATATGCAGGCTAAAAACATTACTTTGCCGACAGATGAGCGCTATGGCCCGGCCCACGCGCATACCCCTCCCCCCTCTGCGGGGGAGGGTGGCCCGCGAAGCGGGTCGGGAGAGGGGAGCGACGATGTAGGACAGGGCGTCGCCCGTCAGGCCGGTCGCGCCCCTTCCTGAACCCGGGTTCCCCTCTCCCGACCCGGCCTGACGG
>NZ_VRVD01000732.1:0-2121 GCF_008040015.1 Methylobacterium sp. WL18
CCGACCGCCTCGGCGACGTCGCCGGGATCGTTCTGCGCCGCGCCGATGAGGCGGGTGAGCGCCGCCCGGCGCGACTCCGGCCAGCGCGTCACCAGGTCCTGCCGCCAGCGCCGCGGCCTCAGCCAGCCGGACCGGGCGTTCCAGGTGGAGATCGTGGCCGGCTTGACGCCGGTGCGGGCGCCGATCTCGTCGAGCGTCAACGCGGTCTCGCGCAGGAGCTGCTCGGCCAGGGCGCGCCGCTCCGCGGGAAGCGCATCGAAGGACCGCATCGCCGCCGCTCCGCACACTTCTCGACCGTGCCCGTCTCGTAGCCGAGGAGCGCGACGGTGTCAATCTATAAAATCCTAGGTTCGGATTTTAGGCCGATTTTTGGCGCCCTGGCCTCACCCCTCCCACCGCGCCACGCCGCCGTGGCCGGAGCAGGTGCCGCGCCGTGTGTGGCTGAAGCTCCAGGTGTCGTCGCGGCACTTGGCCGTGGCGCCGGCCGGCTTGCCGCCGTCGCGGGTCTTGGCCGGGCGATGCACCTCGGAGCCGTCGCGGCTGCGGTAATGGCCGTGCCGGTCCAGGGTCGATTCGTCCGGCTCGCGGACATCCCGGGCGCAGGCGGCGCCCGAGAGTCCCAGAAGCACGGCACCGGCCAGCGCCAGCCGCGCGCAGGCATGCGGGCTCACCGGTCGGCATCGCGTTGGGCGACCGGGCCTGGCGATCGCGCCGGCATGCGGAGTGCCGCTACCCCGGGGCCCGGAACCGTCGCGCGCAGTGCCGTTCGACCCGGTGACGCTCCGCCCGCGACCGCCGCCGAATCCTCGGGCGGGCGCGGCGTCGGCCGACGGCAAAACCCCGGGGCGGATCGGGTTCGGTCTCACAGGGCACCCTATGGGTTGTGTCTATTGGCATCAGACACAACCCATGCGGGACGTCACGCACGATCTCGGGTGATCTTTAAATATTTCGCACGTTGTCATCGTGGGCGACGAGGCCGCGACGGTCGCGCCGCGTCCCAGGCGAGACCCGGCCTGCCCCGCGCGGCACCGCGACGGCGCGCGAGGGCGAAATTCCCTTGCGGGACCGGGTGTTGCGCAGGGATCCGGCCACATCGGCTGAGCGAGATCCCCCACCGTCGACGGCCCTTCGATGCCATCGACGGTGGTTCTTTCGGGTCCCGGCGATGCCCGCGGCGCCCGAGAGCGGCAGCGCTGTCGATGGCGCCGGCGCAGGCCTCCAGAGCAGAGCGACAGGTCCGGGACTGCACGCGATCGAGACAGACCTTCGCGTATGCGGTGGCTCGGCGCCCATTGGACACCGAGCACAGGTCTAGCAAAAGTCTTGAGGCACCCCGAAATCGAGCGCGATACTTTATTGGTCGATCCGTGCTTTCGCTGCAATCACCCGCGTCCGATCTGCGTATTGGACATGGAGCGAGCGGTTTTCGTCGCGTGTCCTGCAAAAATACCGGGGTTGCCGGGATGACCTGTGCGGCGGTAATCTATGCGACTGGCGCGTCGGCGGCGCGTTCGAAAATGAATACGGGGGCGAAGTGTTCGTTCTGGTTCTGGCCACCCTGGCGGGTGGCATCCTGACCTGTGTCGGCGCATGGCCTTGGTTCGGCCTCGGCGCGCTCCTCCTGGGTCCGTTCGGCGCCGGAAGCGCTGCGGTCTTCGCCGGCCTCCTCCTCGCCGCCCTGCGCAGCCGGCATCCCGCCGCCGCGCACAAGCCGATGGTGAACATCCAGTCCGAGGCGCCCCGCGCCGTCGCCAACGATACGCTGTCGGGCCAGCGCCGCCGGGCCTGACCCGCGGCCTGGACATCGGACGCGGGAGGTTCGACCCGACCCAGATTGCGCGGATCGCCCGCAGGCTCGGGGAGGCGCCGCTCGGCCTGTTCGGCACGCGCGGCTCTTCGAGCGCCGGGGTCGGCCCCGCACGGTGGCGGACCTCGACGCGCACGACGTCCTCGGCTTCGACCGCAGCGACGCCCTGTTGCGGGCCTATGCCGCCCACGGGCTCCGGGCGACGCGCACGGATTTCCCGATCCGCTGCGACGACCAGATGGCCTACTGGACCCTGATGCGGGCCGGGGCCGGCCTCGGCTTCGCCCAGGTCGTCCTGGCGGCGCGCCACC
>NZ_VRVD01000733.1:0-2120 GCF_008040015.1 Methylobacterium sp. WL18
GGCCAAACCCGATGCGGGCCGGCCGTCCGGACCGCGCGCCCCCGGGCTTGCCTCCCATCGCTTGCGCCCGCGCCCCGGATCGCCGACAGCTTCGGCTCTCCCCACGGCACCGGGAATCACCCGCGTTGAACGTCCTGTCGATCCAGTCCCACGTCGCCTACGGGCATGTCGGCAACGCGTCGGCGGTGTTCCCGATGCAGCGGCTCGGGGTCGAGGTCTGGCCGGTCCACACGGTGCAGTTCTCCAACCACACCGGCTACGGGGCGTGGCGCGGCCCGATCTTCGAGGCGGACATGATCCGCGACGTGGTGCGGGGCATCGGCGAGCGCGGGGTGTTTCCCGGCTGCGACGCGGTGCTGTCGGGCTACATGGGCTCGGCCGCGATCGGGGAGGCGATCCTGGAGGCGGTGGCCTCCGTGCGGGCCGCGAACCCGCAGGCGCTCTATTGCTGCGACCCGGTGATCGGCGACGTCGCGGAGGGCGTCTACGTGCGGCCGGGGATCGAGGCGTTCCTGCGCGAGCGCGCGGTCCCGGCGGCCGACATCCTCACCCCCAACCAGTTCGAGCTCGACCGGCTCACCGGCCTGCCGAGCCGGACCCTGCCGGAGGCGGCGGCCGCGATCGCGGCGCTCCAGGCCCGGGGCCCCCGGGTGGTGCTGGTCACCTCGGCGCTCTGCGCCGACACGCCGTCCGACCGCATCGACCTGCTGGCCGGGGCGGAGGGCCGGGTGTTCCGGGTCCGCACCCCGCGGCTCGCCATCGCGGTGAACGGGGCGGGCGACTGCATCGCGGCCCTGTTCCTGGTCCACTACGCCCGCACCGGCTCGGCCGCCACGGCTTTGGGCGCGGCCGCCGCCTCGGTCTACGGCCTCCTGAAGCGCACCGCGGCCGCGGGCTCCCGGGAGATCCTCACTGTGGCCGCGCAGGCGGAATACGTGACCCCGAGCGAGACCTTTTCGGTCGAGGCGGTGTGAGGGGCGGCGCCCCCTCAAGCCCCCTCCCGCACGATGGTCGGTTCGTGCGTCACCGCAAAGTTCACCGAGCGGGCGATGAAGCACTGCGCGTGCGCCCGGTGGTGCAGCGCCAGGGCGGCCTCGGCGTCCGACTCCGCCGTGACGGTCACCCGGGGGCGCAGGGTGACCGCGGTGAACTGGCCGCCGCCGCCGGGCTCCTCGGTCATGCGGCCCTCGGCGGTGTCGGCGTAGGCCGTCACCACGATCCCGGCCTGCGCGCACAGGCCGAGGTACCAGAGCTTGTGGCAGGCGCAGAGCGAGGCCACCAGCAGGTCCTCCGGGTTCCAGCGGGCCGGGTCGCCCCGGAAGGCCGGGTCGGACGAGCCGGCGATCGTGGGCTTGCCCGGGGCCGCGGCCTCGAAGGCGCGGTCGTAGCCGCGATAGGTCCGGGTGCCGGCCCCTTTGTTGCCGGTCCAGGTCACCGTGACCGCGTAGGCGTGCTCCGTGTCGGGCATGGCTCCCTCCCGGTGGTGCGGTCCGCGTCCTCATCCCGATGCGCTGGGACTTCGGTCCGCGCTCGGCTACGCTCGCGATCCTGGCCGCCCCGGCGAGTCGGGGCGGCGGCCTCAAGCCTATCCGAGCCGGGATCACGGCCGCCAGCCGGAATCCGCGCGGGCTCGAACCGAAGGGAATCGAACCGATGGCGCGCCGCTTCGTCACCCTCGACGTGTTCACCGACCAAAAACTCGCCGGCAACCCGCTGGCCGTGGTGCGCGACGCCGAGGGGCTCGACACGGCCGCGATGCAGGCGATCGCGGCGGAGTTCAACCTGTCCGAGACGGTGTTCGTGCTGCCGCCCACCGACGCGCGCCAGCGGGCGCGGCTGCGGATCTTCACGCCGCGGCACGAGCTGCCGTTCGCCGGCCACCCGACCGTGGGGAGCGCCGTGCTGCTCGCACTGGAGGACCCGTCCCAGGGCGATGCCCGGGCCTTCGGCCTGGAGGAGCGGATCGGGATCGTGCCCTGCGTGGTCGAGACGTTGTCCGACGGCAGCGGCGGCCGGGCGCGGTTCAAGCTGCCGGCCCTGCCGGAATTCCTGGGCGCCGGCCCGGACCCGGCGGTGCTGGCGCCGCTCCTCGGGCTCGAGCCCGGCGATCTCGGCACCGG
>NZ_VRVD01000734.1:0-2115 GCF_008040015.1 Methylobacterium sp. WL18
GCTCCGCCCGCCGCCGCACCCTCGCGAGCTTCGCCGTCCTGGCGGTGCTGGCGCTCCTGGCGGGCCTCGCCGCCGAAGTCCGGCCGCTGGTCTTCGTCGAGAACATCGGCAAGTTCACCGCCTATATCGAGCAGATCTGGCCGCCGATCGGCCTCGATCACCCGCTGGAGGACGTGCGCGCCTGGTACTGGGGCCTGCCCGGCTGGCTCGCCCTGCTCGGCGAGACGCTGCTGATGGCGTATCTCGGAACCCTGCTCGGGGCGGTCGCGGGCTTCGCCCTCAGCTTCGTCGCGGCCGCCAACCTGGTGCGGTCGGCCACGGTTCGCTTCCTCGCCAAGCGCGTCCTGGAGGTGTGCCGCACGATTCCCGACGTGGTGTTCGCGCTTTTGTTCGTGATCGCCTTCGGCCTCGGCCCGATGGTCGGCGTGCTGGCCCTGGCGATCCACACCACGGGGGCGCTGGGCAAGCTGTTCTCAGAGGTGGTCGAGAATATCGACATGCGGCCGGTCGAGGGCCTGTCGGCCTCGGGCGCCAGCTGGCTCGAGACCGTGCGCTTCGCGGTGCTGCCGCAGGTGCTGTCGAACTTCGTCTCCTACGCGCTGCTGCGCTTCGAGATCAACGTGCGCGGGGCGGCGGTGCTGGGCTTCGTCGGCGCCGGCGGCATCGGGCAGGAGTTCCTGGCCGCGATCCGCAACTTCTACTACGCGGATGTCAGCGCGATCCTGGGGCTGATCATCCTGACCGTCGTCGGCATCGACCTCGCCACCGAGCGGGTCCGGCACCGGCTGACCGGCCCGGAGGAGGCCCGATGAGCCGCGCCGGAACCGAAACCCTGCGGGCGGCGGCCCGGGCCGATCTCGCGCGCCTGCGCGCCCGCTATCCCGCCCAGTTCCGGACCGATCGGGCCGCGCGCCTGCGCCGGCTGGCGGTCCTCGCGGGCCTGGCCGGGCTTGCCGGCTTCGGCGCCTGGCAGTTCGAGATGTCGCCCGCCCGGATCCTGTATGGGCTCGGCCGTCTCGGCACCTTCGCGGTGCTGATGCTGCCCCCCTCGCCGGAGGGGCATTTCGGCACCTTCGTGCACGCGCTGGGCGAGACCCTGGGCATCGCCTTCCTGGGCACCCTGACGGCGGCGATCCTGGCCTTCCCGGTGGCATTGCTGGCCGCCCGCAACGTCGTGCCCAACCCGTTCGCGCATTTCGCCGTGCGCCGGGGCCTCGACGTGATGCGCTCGGTCGACGTGCTGATCTGGGCGCTGATCTGGATCAACGTCGTCGGCCTCGGCCCCTTCGCGGGCATGCTCGCCATCGCGTGCTCGGATTTCGGGGCGTTCGGCAAGCTGTTCTCCGAGGCGATCGAGACCTGCGACCGGCGGCCCGGCGAGGGTGTCGTCGCCTCGGGGGGCTCGACCCTCCACCGCATCCGCTTCGGGTTGATCCCGGGGGTGCTGCCGGTCCTGGCGAGCCAGGTGCTGTACTTCTTCGAATCGAACACCCGCTCGGCGACGATCATCGGCATCGTCGGGGCGGGCGGCATCGGCCAGTACCTCACCGAGCTGATCCGCGTACTGGAGCTGAAGCAGGTCGCCTTCCTCGTGCTGATGATCCTCGCCACCGTGGCGGCGATCGACTGGGTCTCGACCCGCCTGCGCCGGGCGATCATCGGGCCGGCGGCCCGCTGACCGGCTCCAACCCGGCGGCGTGCGCTCTAGCCGCCGATCACCAGCTCGACCCGGTCGGCGGCGAACAGGGTGCGGTTCGCCTGGATCGGCGCGCCAGCGGTGTCGATGTTGACGCTCGACACCACCATGACGACCCGCCCGGGGGCGATATCGAGGCGCTCGGCCTCCTGGGCGTCGGCCGGGCGGGCGCGGATCCGCGTCGAGAGCCGGGTGTAGTCGTGGACCCCGCAGGCCGCGAACGCCCGGGTGATCGAGCCGCGCTCGGCATAGGCTGCGGCGAAATCGGAGAAGCGCGGCAGGGGCAGCCAGGTCTGGGCGGTTGAGATCGGGGCATCGTCCGCCCGGTGGATCGTCAGCAGTTCCAGGATCGGCGCCCCCGGCGCGATCGCCAGGGCCGCCGCCTGCTTCGGGCCGGCCGGGACGGTGGCGGCCCTGGC
>NZ_VRVD01000735.1:0-2112 GCF_008040015.1 Methylobacterium sp. WL18
GCACCGTGGCGTTCGAGGCGTTCAAGAGCGGCGCCTTCACGTTCCGCGAGGAGTTCACCGCCCGGGTCTGGGCCACCGGCTACGACTTTCCCGCCGCCGAGGTCGCCGCCCCCGCCGGTGACCCGCGACAGGGTGCCGTCGCCCTGACCCTTCATCTGCGACAGCACCCGCTCCACCGGGCCGCCGGGGGCGAACTGCACGATGGTGAAGGTGATCAGCATGATCCCGAACAGGGTCGGGATCATCAGGCCGATGCGGCGCAGGATGTAGCCGAGCATGGTCTCAGTCCCGCCCGATCCGCTTGGCCTTGTCGGCGTCGAACCACCAGGTGCCGGGCGCGCCGAGATCGTATTTCGGCGGGTTGGCCGGGCGGCCGTAGACGTCCCACAGGGCGAGGCGGTGGGCGCCGGAATACCACATCGGCACCCAGAGGCGCCGGGCCCGCAGCACCCGGTCGAGGGCTTTGCACGCGGTGGTCAGCGCGGCGCGGGACTTGGCATCCGCGATGGCCGTGAGCAGCGCGTCGATGGCCGGATCGGCCACGCCCGAGAGGTTGTTGGAGCCCGGTGTGGCGGCTGCCTTGGAGCCGTAGAGCTCGCGCAGCTCCGTGCCCGGGGTGACGCCGCCGGCGAAGCGGCGGGACGTGACGTCGAAGTCGAAGTCGTTGACCCGGGCCTGGTACTGCGACGGATCCACGGTGCGATGGCTCGCCTTGATCCCGAGCAGCCCGAGATTGCGGATGAACGGCTGGGTCACCGCCTGGAAGACCGGGTCGTCGTCCAGGAACTCGATGGAAAGGGGCTTGCCCCCCGGCAGCAGGAGGCCGCCGCCCTGGCGGGTGCAGCCGGCCTCGCGCAGCAGCGCGTCGGCCCGCTTGAGCAGCGCCCGGTCCTGGCCGGACCCGTCCGAGACCGGCGGCGTCCAGGCCTCGGCGAACACCTCCGGGGGCAGGTCCTTGATCGGCTCCAGCAGGGCCAGCTCCTCGGCCGAGGGCTTGCCCGTGGCCTTGAGGTCGGAATTCTCGAAGAACGAGGCGGTGCGCGTGTAGGCGCCGTACATCAGGTTGCGGTTCGACCATTCGAAGTCGAAGCACAGGCCGATCGCCTCGCGGATGCGCGGGTCGCGGAACGGCTCGCGGCGGGTGTTGATCCACCAGCCCTGCGTCCCGCTCGGCCGCGCATCCGGCACGGTCTGTCGGATCACCCGCCCCTCGGTGGCGGCGGGAAAGTCGTAGCCGGTGGCCCAGACCCGGGCGGTGAACTCCTCGCGGAACGTGAAGGCGCCGCTCTTGAACGCCTCGAACGCCACGGTGCGATCCCGGAAATACTCGTAGCGGATCGCGTCGAAGTTGTTCTGGCCGGCCGTCACCGCGAGGTCGGCGGCCCAGTAATCCGGCACCCGGTCGAGTCCGATCGAGCGGCCGGGATCGACCGCGCCGACCCGGTAGGCGCCCGAGCCCAGCGGCGCCTCGAGGCTCGCGGCCTCGAAGTCGCGCTTGGCGTAGTAGGACGCGGAAAAAATCGGCAGCTGGACCACGAACAGCGGCAGGTCGCGGGCGCGGCCCTCGGCGAAGGTGATGACGAGCGTCTCGTCGCCCTCGGCCCGGGCGTCGGTCATCGGCCGGATCACCTCGGAGATCGAGGGGTGGCCCTTGTCGCGCAGGAGCCTGAGGCTGAAGGCGGCGTCCTGCGCGGTCAGCCGCGAGCCGTCGTGGAACCGGGCCTGCGGGCGCAGCGCGAACCGGTAGGTCAGTCCGTCGGGGCTCACCGTCACGGCGCGCGCCACCAGCCCATAGACGGCGTCCGGCTCGTCGAGCGCACGGACCATCAGGCTGTCGAAGGTCTGGTCCAGCCCGGCCGCACCGTCGCCGCGCAGCACGTAGATGTTGAGCGTGTTGAAGGTGTTGAGCGACTGGTTGCCGATGGTGCCGGCGAGCTGTGTCGAGAACCGGCCGCCCTTGGGGGCGATCGGGTTCACGTAGTCGAAATGCTCGAAGCCGGGGCCGTATTTCAGCTCGCCGAAGCTCGACAGGCCGTGGCGCTCCTCGCCTTCTGCCCAGGCGGGACGGATCGCGGCGAGCGCGCCGGCGCCGAGGATGAGGCCGCGCCGGCT
>NZ_VRVD01000736.1:0-2111 GCF_008040015.1 Methylobacterium sp. WL18
GCTGCCGCGCCGCTCGTTCGAGCGCTGGGTCGAGGAGCGCACCGGCTACGCCGCCGCCTGGGCCGAGTGGCAGGTCCAGCTCTCCCGCTCGCTGGCCGAGGCGGTGGAGGGCGTGGTGCTGCGCCAGCGCCGCAAGATCGACGAGCTGACCAGCCTGCTCGTCGAGAAGGAGCGCCTGCTCGAGCAGAAGGACCTGCTGACCCGGGAGATCGACCACCGGGTCAAGAACTCCCTGCAGATCGTCTCGGCCTTCCTGCAGATGCAGCGCCGGCAGATCGCCGACCCCGACGCCCGCCAGGCCTTCGCGGACACCTCCGCCCGGGTGATGAGCGTCGCCCGCGTGCACGACAGCCTGTACCAGGCCGAGCGCTTCGACGAGGTCGATCTCGGCCAGACCATCGAGAACCTGTGCAACGACCTGGCGGGGCTGGCCGGCGAGGGCCATGCCGTGGACCTCTCGGCCGAGCCCGGCCTGATGGTGCCCTACCGCAAGGCGGTGGCGCTCTCGCTGATCGCCACGGAACTCGTCACCAACGCCTTCAAGTACGCCGCCAACCCCGCCGGCGGCGGCCGCGTCGAGGTCAGCGTCTCGGCCTCCGGCCCCGGCGAGGTCCAGCTCCGGGTCTGCGACGACGGCTCCGGCCTGCCCGACGACTGGGCCGACGCCAAGGTGCGCGGCAGGGGCACGGGCCTCGGGATGAAGCTGATCCGGGCGATGCTCGACCAGATCAACGCCCGGCTCGACGTGGCCAACAACCCGGGCGCGTGCTTCACGATCACGGCGTGAGCGGTATCGCCACCGCCATCGCGATCCCTCAGGCGTCCGCCTCCGCCAGCAGCCCGTCGACGAACTGCGCCAGACCCGTCCGGCGCGCCCGCTTCAGCCGCTCGGCGGACAGGATGCCCTGCAGCGCCCGGAAGGCGTCCTGCAGGTCTTCGTTGACGATGACGTAGTCGTACTCGCTCCAGCGCTGGATCTCGGTCCGGGCGTTGGCCAGGCGCTTCTCGATCGTCTCGGCCGAATCCTCGGCGCGGCGTTCCAGGCGCTGGCGCAGCTCGGCCATGCTGGGCGGCAGGATGAACACCGTCACGACGTCCTGGGCGAGCTTGGCCCGGACCTGGCGGGTGCCCTGGTAGTCGATGTCGAAGATCATGTCCCGGCCCGAGCCCAAAACCTTCTCCACCGGCCGCCGGGGCGTGCCGTAGTAGTTGCCGTGGACCTCGGCCCATTCGAGCAGGTCGTCGCGGCTGCGCAGGTCCTCGAACGCCTCGCGGTCGATGAAGTGATAGTGCCGCCCGTCGATCTCGGAGGGACGGCGCGACCGGGTGGTGACCGAGATCGACAGGTCGAGCGCCCAGGCCGGATCCTGCGCGACCGCCCGCGTCAGCGTGGTCTTGCCCGCCCCCGAGGGCGAGGACAGGATCAGGATCAAGCCCCGCCGCGCGATCGTGTCGGAGACGTTGTTGGCCGGTCCGCTCATCCGCGTGGCTCCGTCGCGATATCCATCCGCATCCCTCAGGCCCCGAAAACTCATTCGATGTTCTGGACCTGCTCGCGGAACTGCTCGACCACGGCCTTGAGGTCGAGGCCGATCCGCGACAGGCTGATGTCGTTGGCCTTGGCGCACAGGGTGTTGGCCTCGCGGCCGAACTCCTGGGCCAGGAAATCCAGGCGCCGGCCGATCGCGCCGCCCGCCGCGAGCAACTCCCGGGCGCTGGCCACGTGGGCGTGCAGCCGGTCCAGTTCCTCGCGCACATCCGCCTTGCCGGCGAGCAGCATCGCCTCCTGGTGCAGGCGCTCGGGATCGAGGTTGGTCCCGCCCAGGGCCGCGATGGAGGCCGCCAGCCTGGCCCGCACCGCCTCGGGCTTGCGCGCCGGGTTGTCCTCGGCGGCCTGGGTCAGCGCCGCGATGCGGTCGACCTGCGCGGTGACGATGTCGGCGAGCTGGCGCCCCTCGGCCCGGCGAGCCTCGACCAGGTCGGCGACCACCCGGACCACGCCCTCGGCGAGGTCCCGGGCGAACGCCTCGGTCTCCATTGAGGCCGCCTCGTCGTCGCTCTCGATCACCCCGCGCACGCCGAGCAGCCCGTCCAGGGTCGCGGGCGCCACG
>NZ_VRVD01000737.1:0-2109 GCF_008040015.1 Methylobacterium sp. WL18
CTCCCGACCCTCGCTTACGCGAAGCCCACCCTCCCCCGCAGAGGGGGGAGGGAAGGCGGTGGCGCTTCCCGCGCTCGAACCCGAAGGCGTCATCACGCCCCTCCCACCAGAGGTCGCAGCGCGAAGGCGGCGACCAGCATGCCGAGGACGTAGAGGGTCGTGCCGGTGCCGTTGTACCAGGCCGCCCGCTCGCGCGGGCTCTTCAGGAACCGGACCATCAGGGCGAATTGCCCGGCGAGCAACGCCGCCACCAGGGCGGCGTGGCCGGTGCGCTCCCAGGCGAACAGCAGCCCGATCACCACCACCTGCGGCACCGCCATGACCAGGCAGGCGAAGCGGGCGGCCCGGTCCGAGCCCATCTGCACCGGCAGGGACATCAGCCCCATGCGCCGGTCGCCCTCCACGGACTTGAAATCGTTGAGCGTCATGATCCCGTGGGCGCCGATGGAATACAGCAGGGCGACGAGCAGCACCCGCCGGTCGGGCAGGGCGGCGGCCATCACGGCGGCGCCGGTGAACCAGGGCAGGCCCTCGTAGCAGAGCCCGACCGCGGCATTCCCCCACCACCCGTTCTTTTTGAGACGCAGGGGCGGCGCGGAATAAATCCAGGCCAGCACCAGCCCGAACAAGGCGGCCCCGAGGATCCAGGGCCCCAGCGCCGCCGCGACCAACAGCGACAGCAGGGTCCAGCCCAAGGCCAGGTAGAGGCCCCACCGGCCGGGTATACGCCCGGACGGGATCGGCCGGTTCGGCTCGTTGATCGCGTCGACGTGCCGGTCGAACCAGTCGTTGGCGGCCTGGCTCGTGGCGCAGACCAGCGGCCCGGCGAGCACGATGCCCGCGGCGATCACCGGCCATTGCCCGTGGGCCGGCTGTCCGGATGAGATCACCCCGCAGGCGAACGCCCACATCGGAGCGAACCAGGTGAGGGGCTTGAGCAGCTCGACGACTGCGCTCGGTGCGGGCGTGGCGGCCATGGACGCAGGCTACCGGGGCCGCCGGGCGTGTCAAGCTGGATTTACACTTGGCGAAACCGTGTCGCGGCGGCTTGGCGTACAAAGGCCCGGGAAGTTTACGAATACAAAATCCAATATCAGTCCAGCGCGACCACGACGGCGCGCGCGGCCGCCCGCTCGATCGTTCGCACGACCGAGCCGATGCGGGCCAGCCTTCGTCAACTCCACGAAGTCTGACGGCGCCGATTCTTCGTGAATCCCGGATGTTCGCCGGCCGCCGGACGCGGCACCGCGAAGTCTGGCGGGCCGCGGACCGGCCGGGGCCCCGCATCCGGGATCGTCCGCCGCGGATCGGACCGAGCCGCCCTGAAACGAAAAACAGCCCCGGGCTTGCGCCACGAGGCTGGAAGGTTGCCCCTCACTTTATTGCAGCGTGGCTGAAGCACAGGGCGCCACCTGAAGACACCCGCGCCGACGGATCGAGGGGAATGGACGTCGGCGCGGGCGGTGCCGGCTCGTCGCCGACAACTGGATTTTGCACAACCGATCCCGGAATGCACGGCGGAAAACCACGCAGGCACACAGATAATTCTCAGTCGTCGATCAAATTTTTGTCAGGCTTCGCGCTTCGATACTGCAACGAATTGAATACAAGATCACATATTCCGGCATTGCCTCGGAAGATCGCTGCGAATGCTACCTGTGATCTGCAGCAATCCCAGGATTCTCGCCCCACGATCCATACGAGCCCGCCCTGTCCTTGCCGGCCCGGGATGCCGGAGCCGATCATCGGGCCTCGCGCGCTTCCGCGGGGTCTGAGGCACCCCTTTCAGGGTGCTTGCGGCAGCGGACCGTCCCGCTTGCCTGCCGACGCTTGGTCCTTGCCGATGTCGTTCTGAGAACAACCCCGTCATCCCGTCTGGGGGATCAAACCTCGGGGGATGAATCTTCCAACCCGCGTAGCCCGTAGCCGCAACGGGGGCGGGCCGGTATGCCGCCAGGAAGCGTCGGGCGCACCGCCTTGCCCCAGGGCCCGGGACCCGGATCGCAGGCCCCGCTACGAGACCGTGCCGGGCACGCGGGTCGACCGGGAGTTGAGCCGGCCCAGGCTTTCCGCCAGCCCGGACGCGGCGTCGGACACGGCGCCCGCCAC
>NZ_VRVD01000738.1:0-2102 GCF_008040015.1 Methylobacterium sp. WL18
GGACGCAGGCGGGCGGCCACGCTCGGCCGGCGCTCCATCGGGATCGCGGTCGGCTCGGTGGCGAGCTCCGGCACCTGCGAGATCGCGAAGGCCGAGAGGTCGCCGCCGCCCTTGGCGCGCAGGGCCTGGAAACGGCCCTCGCGGATCGTGGCGACCACTGCGCCGTCGGCGTCGAGCAGGGTGAAGTCGGCCAGGATCGAGCGCTCGTTGCAGCGCCGCGTCCGGATGATCGAACGGGCGATCACCGCACCGGGGCGCAGAAGCCGCACCTCGCCGAAGCGCACCGGGATGTAGGCTTTGCCGGCGTTCTCGCCGAGCAGGTCCGCGAACAGCAGGATCAGCCCGTGGAAGCAGGCGTCGAGGCGGGCCGGGACCAGGGTGAACCGGTCGTCGGCCACGGCCGGCAGCAGGTCGGACACGATGGTGATGTCATCCAGCCGGGCGCTCATGGCGACCTGCTGGAAGCTCGGGCCGAAGCCGAGGCCCGAAGCGCGGGCGCGGCCGTAGAGCGCCTCGCCGGTCAGGACCTGCTCGCCGGCGGTGTCGAAGTCGAACCCGTTCAGGTCGGGTGCCTTCGGGGCCGTAAACGTGCCGTCGACGATCTTGGCCTGGGCGTGGAGCTGCCAGGGCGTCTGGGTCAGGCGCGGGCGGCTGAGGACCTGGATGCCGTTGCCGGTGCCCGACAGACGCACCGCGACCTCGCGCAGCGCCTCCTCGGCGAACACCATGGGCGACAGGATCTCGAAATCGGCCAGCACCACCTCGTCGTGGCGCATCGCCTCGCGGACGCAGGCCAGCGCCATCTCGACGAAGCCGGCGCCGGGCATGATCACCTGGCCGTCGACCTTGTGGTCCTCCAGCTCGGGCAGGGTGGCCGGATCGACGAAGCCGTTCCATTCCAGGCCGTCGAAGGTGGTCCGCGAGCCGATCAGCGGGTGGTAGGGGCGGGCGCTCATCGCGCCGACGCTCTCGGGGGTGTCGGCCAGGCGGAACGGACGCCGCTGCCACGGATAGGTCGGCAGGCGCACGTCGCCCCGGGGGGCATCGCCGAACAGCAGGGATTCGTCGACCTGCGCGCCCTGGACCAGGGCGGCGCTGACCGCCTTGGCGATCGGGTCGCCGCCCGACGCCTTGCGGTGCATGACGCCGACCGTGGCGGTCTCGATGCCGAGCGGCTCGACCGCGTCGCCGACATGGGACATCAGCGTCGCGCGCGGTCCGACCTCGACGAATACGCGGGCGCCGCGGCGGGTGGCATCCTGCACGGCCTCGCTGAAGCGCACCGGCTCGCGGATGTTGCGCCACCAGTAGCCGGCGCCGAAGTTGTCGCCCTCCAGCACGCTGCCGGTGACGGTGGAGACCATCGCGGTGGTTCCGGCCTGCGCCTTCAGTCCGGCGAGGTCGCGCAGCAGCGGCTTCTCGGTCGGGTCCATCAGGCGCCCGTGGAAGGCGTAGGCGAGGTCGAGCTTGCGGCCGCGGCGGCGCTTGCGCGACAGCGCCTTGAGGGCAGCCTCGATGTCGGCCACGGGCCCGGCGACCGTGACGGCCTTCGGGCTGTTGTACGCGGCGATGTCGAGGGACGGGTAATCCTTGAGGAAGGCCTCGACCTCTTCGGCCGGCATCAGCAGCACCGCCATGGTGCCCTGGCCGTGCGTCGTCTCCTGGTGGTGGCTGCGGTAATAGATCACCCGGACCGCGTCCTCGAGGGTGAGGACGCCGGCCGCCTCGGCGGCGGCGATCTCGCCGACGCTGTGGCCGAGCACATAGGAGGGGATCAGGCCCTTAGCCTTGAGGGCGGCCGTCGAGGCGCTCTCGATGGCGAAGATCAGTGGCTGCGAGACGCTGGTGAGCGCCAGGCGCTCGTCTAGGTCCTCGGCGTAGAGGGCCTGCTTGAGCGACCAGTCGGCATAGGTCTGGAACAGGGTGTCGACCCTGTCGAAGGCGGCCCGGAACGTCGGGTTCTCCTCGTAGGCCTCGCGGCCCATGCCGGCCCACTGGCTGCCGTTGCCGGAATAGACGAACGCGACCTCGGCGGCGCGGTCGACCGCGGTGCCGGTGAAGGCGTCCTGGGCGTCCTCGCCCTCGCCGACGGCGCGCAGGGC
>NZ_VRVD01000739.1:0-2101 GCF_008040015.1 Methylobacterium sp. WL18
GCGACAGGGCCTTCGGGTAGCTGCCGCGCCAGGGCGACAGGCCGAGCTTGGCGAACAGCGCGTCGAGGTCGCGTCCGCGCCGCGCCCGCGGCAGGCCCAGCCGGACATTGTGCTCGACGCTGCGCCAGGGGAGCAGGCGCGGCTCCTGAAACACCATGCCGGCCTGGCCGGCCCCGGAGACGCGGCCCTCGAAGTCGGTGTCGAGGCCGAGCAGGATCCGCAGCGTCGTGGTCTTGCCGGCGCCGGACGGCCCGATCAGGCAGACGATCTCGCCGGCCCCGACTCCGAACGACAGGTCGCGGACGGCCTCGACCGGCTCGGCGCCCTTGGCGCGGTAGCGCTTCGCGGCGATCGCGACCTGCAGGACGGGTTCAGCGCCAGCGGCGGACATGCGCTTCGAGCCGCTGGAGGAGGAGGACGTCGATGCCGATCATCACGGTCATGAAGACGAGGCTGTAGCCGATGATCGCCGCCACGTCGGTGCTCTGCACGAAGTAGTAGTTGATCGCGAAGCCGACCCCGTCGGGGCGCCCCAGCAGCTCGACCACCAGGACGATCTTCCAGGCGAGCGACAGGCCGGAGCGGGCCGCCGTGACCACGTAGGGCTGGAGCTGCGGCACCAGCACGTCCAGCGCCCAGGTGCGCCGGTCGAACCGGTAGGCCCGGGCCATCTCGTCGAGGCCGGGATCGAGGTTGCGGGCGCCCTCGCGCACGATCACCGCGACGTTCGGCAGCTTGTTGAGCACCACGGCCAGGATCGCGGCGGTCTCGGTCAACCCGACCCAGACATAGGCCAGCACGGTGATCACCAGCGCCGGGGTGTTGAGCAGGACGAGGAGCGGCGTGTCGAGGGTGAGGTCGGCGGCCTTCGAGCGACCGAGCGCCACCCCCAGCAGGATCCCCAGCACCATCGCCACCGCGAAGGAGATCGCCACCCGCAGCAGCGTCATCCCGACATTGTGGAACAGGTCGCCGCGCTCGGCCTCCTGCACGATGAAGCGCAGCACAGCCATCGGCGCCGGCAACAGGCGCGACCCGGCCTCCAGCGCGGCGAACTGCCAGGCGGCGATGAGCACGACCAGGGACGCGATACGGGTCAGCGCGCCCATGCGGTTCCGGCGATCCGGATCCCCGACCTGAAAGCCAGCCTGACGGGCAGCTCAGCCATCGCGGCCGTTGTCGTAATAGAGGTCCGGCGGCAGCCCGGCGCCCTTCCCGACGAGCCGTGCGCCGCCGAGCCGGGACATGACGGCGTAGAGCTTCTCGGCGTCGGTCCGCTCCGCCGCCACCGTCCGGCGCGGGATGCCGGCCAGGAAGTCGCGCTTCAGGGCCTCGAACGTCGCGTCGTTCTCGGCCGCCATGAGCGGGCGCACGATCTCCCAGGTGCTCGGATCGGCGGCCAGCATGTCCTTCGCCGACCGGGACGCCCGGGCGAAGCCCGCCACGGCCTCGGGCTTCTCCTTCACGGTGGCGTCCTGGAACAGGTAGCCGATCAGGGAGACGTCGCCGGCCACACCGAGCGCGTGCATGATGTCCTCGGCGCCCACGAGCCGGCGGAAGCCCTTGGCCTCGAGGCGGGCGCAATAGGTCCAGTAGGTCAGCGCCGCGTCGAGGGCGCCCTGTTCCAGCTTCAGCGTGATCAGCGGCGGCGCGCCGTACGCGATCTCGGTGGCGCGCTCGAGGTCGATGCCGGCGGCATCCCGGGCCTGCGCCCTCAGCAGCAGCCAGTTCTTGTCGAGGGGGCCGCCGGCGACGCCGAAACGCTTGCCGTCGAGGTCCTTGAGGCTCTTGATCGGGCTGTCGGCCGGCACCATCACGGCGCCCTCCGAGGTCGAGTACGGGATGAAGCGCACGGCTTGGCCGTCGTTGCCGAGGCGGGCTGCCCAGAGCAGGTCGCCGATGATCGTGTCGACCTGTCCGCCGATGAAGCTGATCCGCGCCGCGTCGTTGCCGGCGAGCTTGACCGCGTCCAGCTGGAAACCGTTGGCGGTATCGAGGCCCCGGGCCTTGATCACCGCCGCCTCCCAGGTCGAGGTGCCGAACGGGAGGCTCCCGAGGCGGATCGCCGGCACGTCCGCCCGCGCCGCCCGCAGGCCGAGGC
>NZ_VRVD01000073.1:0-13186 GCF_008040015.1 Methylobacterium sp. WL18
TCGCCGGCCTGCGCGTCGAGAATCCGGTCCCCGTCGAGGAGGAGGTCGCGGGCTTCGAGACCGAGCAGGCCCAGCAGGAGGAAGCGCGCGTCGCCCGCGGCTTCCGCGTTGCCGCCGGAGCTGAGGAGGGCGGTCCCCCGGCGCAGGGCGTCCCGCCGCGACAGGCCCCGGCTCGTTCCCGCGATCACGCCGCCGCTCAGGCCATGCCTTCGGCGGCCAGCAACTCGGCCTGATGCTCGGTGATGAGCGCGTCCACGACCTCGTCCAGCGCAGTGCCGGCCATGACCTCCTCCAGCTTGTAGAGGGTCAGGTTGATGCGGTGGTCGGTCACCCGCCCTTGTGGGAAATTGTAGGTGCGGATGCGCTCGCTGCGGTCGCCGGAGCCGACCTGCGCCCGCCGGTCGGCGGCCCGGGCGGAATCCTTGGCGGTCCGCTCGGCGTCGTAGAGCCGGGCTCGCAGCAGCGACATCGCCCGGGCGCGGTTCTTGTGCTGCGACCGCTCCTCCTGGACGAAGACCACGATGCCGGTGGGCAGGTGGGTGATGCGGATCGCCGATTCCGTCTTGTTGACGTGCTGGCCGCCGGCGCCCTGGGCCCGCATCGTATCGATCTTCAGGTCGGCATCGTTGACGACGATGTCGACCTCCTCGGCCTCCGGCAGCACCGCCACGGTGGCCGCCGAGGTGTGGATGCGCCCCTGCGTCTCGGTGTTCGGCACCCGCTGCACGCGGTGCGCGCCGCTTTCGAACTTCAGGCGCGCGAACACGCCCTTGCCCTTCACCTCGGCCACGACCTCGCGGAAACCGCCCACGGTGCCCTCGCTCTCCGAGATCACCTCGACCCGCCAGCCCTTCGACTCGGCGTATTTCGCGTACATCCGGAACAGGTCGCCGGCGAACAGCGCCGCCTCGTCGCCGCCGGTGCCGGCGCGGACTTCCAGGATCGCGCTCTTCTCGTCGGCGGCATCCTTGGGCAGCAGGATGAGCTGCAACGCCCGATAGGCGCCTTCGAGCTGTGCCTGGGCCTCCGGCTTCTCCTCGGCCGCCAGGGCGCGCATCTCCGGATCGGTGCCCGGCTCGTCGATCATCGCCTCCAGGCCCGCCAGGTTCGCGAGGGCCGACCGGTAGGTGTGGATCGCATCCACCACGGGATCGAGATCGGACAACTCCCGGGAGAGCTGGATCACGGTCTCGGATTCGCCTTCGCCGGTGGCGAGCTGCGCGGTGACGAATTCGTGGCGCGCCAGGATGGCGTCGAGGCGCTCGGTGGGAAAGGGGATCATCGCCCGTGTTTCTGCAGGTTTCGGCGCACGACGTTCCAGGCCGGGCGTGGTCTCGTCTCAGGGGTCGGAGCGCGGGATCGTAAGGCTGACCGACGCGGCAAGACAGGGTCCCACCCCACGCCGCCTCCCTTCGAGCGCGGAAGCCGCAGCGCATCGACGGGAAGCGTCGTGGCTGTGCCGTACAACCCCGGCCGAACCTTCGGCAAGAGCGGCATCGCGGGTTAGATAGGGACGCCGTGGGCGTGTGCGAAGGCGGTGAGTGCCGGGCGCAGGGAATCGCCGTCGTGCATCCGGACCATCTCGGCGTCGATCAGCTCCGAAACGGCGGCCGCATCGAGGCTGAGCACCATCGCCTTCACCGGGCCGATGGCGGCCGGCGACATCGACAGGCTGCGGTAGCCGAGGCCGATCAGCGCCATCGCGTCGAGCGGCCGGCCGCCGATCTCGCCGCAGACCGTCACCGGGCAACCGGCCGCGTTGGCCCGCTCGGCGATCAGCCGGAACGCCCGCAGGGCCGCGACGCAGAGCGGGTCGAACCGGTCGGCGACCCGGCGGTTCTCGCGGTCGACCGCGAACAGGAACTGCATCAGGTCGTTCGAGCCGACGGAGAGGAAGTCGGCCTCCTTGGCGATCTCGTCGATCTGGAACAACAGCGAGGGCACCTCGACCATCGCGCCCAGCCGGCACTCGGTGGGGAGCGTGTAGCCGTGGCGGCGCAGATAGGCCTTCTCGCGTTCCACGATGCCGCGGGCGCGGACGAACTCGTCCACGGTGGCGACCATCGGGAACATGATCTTGAGCGGGTCGCCGTCGGCGGCCTTCAGAAGCGCGCGCAGCTGCATCCGCAACAGGGCGGGCCGGTCGAGCCCGATGCGGATCGCCCGCCAGCCGAGCGCCGGGTTCTCCTCCTCGAGCTTGGCCATGTACGGCAGGATCTTGTCGCCGCCGATATCGAGGGTGCGGACCGTCACGGGCTTGCCGGCGGAGGCCGCGAACACCTTGCGGTAGAGTTCCTGCTGCTCCGCGGCCGACGGCATGCGTTGGGCGACCATGAACTGCAATTCGGTGCGGAACAGGCCGACGCCCTCGGCGCCGGTCTCGTGCAGGTGGCTGAAATCGACGAGCAGTCCGGCATTCAGCTGCAGGCCGACGCGGACCCCGTCCCGGGTCTGGGCCGGGACGTCGCGCAGGGCCCGGTACTGCTCCTGCCGGCGGGCGCGCAGCCGCACCATCTCGGCATAGGCCGCCTCGACCTCCGGGCCGGGCCGGACATGGATCTCGCCGGCCACGCCGTCGACGATGATGGCGTCGCCGGCATCGCACAGGGCGGAGGCGTTCTCGACCTCGCCCACCGCCGGGATCCCGAGCGCCCGGGCCACGATGGCGACGTGGCTGGTGGGACCGCCCTCTTCCAGGACGATGCCGCGCAGCGTCGAGGAATCGTAGTCGAGGAGCGCGGCCGGCCCCATGGTGCGCGCCACCAGGATGGCGTTCTCGGGCAGGATGACGGCTCCGCCGGCCTCCGGACCGATCAAGGTGCGCAGCAGCCGGTTGGCGAGGTCATCGAGGTCGTGCAGGCGCTCGCGCAGGTACGGGTCCGCCTGGCGCATCATCCGGGCGCGGTTGTCCGACTGCACCCGCTCGACGGCGGCCTCGGCGGTCAATCCGGACGCCACGGCCTCCCGCATCCGCCGGAGCCAGCCCTTGTCGTGGGCGAACATCCGGACGGTCTCCAGCACCTCGCGCGATTCGGCGGTGCCGATCCGGTCGCCGCGCTCGACCAGCGCGTCGATGGCGGAGCGGACCTCCTCGATCGCCGCGTCGAGCCGCGCGACCTCGCGCTCGACGTTCTCGGCGATCAGCGTCTTCACCACGACGCGCGGCTCGTGGAGCACGACGTGGCCGAGCCCGATGCCGTCCGCCAGCGCGATGCCGCGGGCGACGACCGGTCGGCGGGCGGCGGTGCCGGCATCCGGCGCCAGGCCCTCCAACTCGCCCGAGGCGATCATCTCCGAGAGCACCATCGCGGTGGTCTGGAGCGCCTCGATCTCCTCCTCGGAATAGACCCGGTAGGTCTGGTTCTGGACGGTGAGCACGCCGAGCGTGTTGCCGGCCCGCAGCAGGGGCACGCCCAGGAAGGCGTGATACGCCTCCTCGCCGGTCTCCGGCCGATAGGAGAAGGCCGGGTGGTTCTGCGCATCCGAGAGGGAGAGCGGTTCGGCAGTCCGGGCGATCAGGCCGACGAGGCCCTCGTCGGCGTGCATGCGCGTCTGGTGGACCGCCTCGCGGTTCAGGCCCTCGGTGGCGAACAGTTCGAGGGTGTTGTCGTCCCGCAGGACGTAGACCGAGCAGACCTCGGCCACCACGTTGGCGGCGATCAGGACGACGATGCGGTCGAGGCGTGCCTGGGGGCTGACCGGCTCCGCCATCGCTTCGCGGAGGCGGCGCAGCAGCAGGCGCGGGCCTCCGGGCGCAGCGGGCATCGATTCGTCGTTCCAACGTCGGCGAGCGGCCCTGGCGTCGACCACCCTGCAACCTTGGCGCCGACTGGGAAACGTCCGGCGCCGGATGGACCGCGCCGCGAGCCCCCGGAAGATCTCCGGGTTCGGCGGAAAGGCCCGTGACTGTTCTAGCTCAAGACACCCGATCCGCTGATGAGACCCCGAACGCTCGCCCCGCGAGTGGACTTGGTTCCAACCCCTGATCCGATCTCTTGTTTCAGCGCGCCCTCGTCCATCGAACCGACGTTCCGGTCAGGCCGTGGGCGCTCTCATCGAGACCCTCCCAGGCTCAGGCCTGATCCAGGCCGTATAGCGAGTGGAGCGTGCGCACGGCAAGCTCCGTATAGGCCGCATCGATCAGCACGGAGAACTTGATCTCCGACGTGGTGATCGCGCGGATGTTGATGCCCTTCTCGGCCAGAGCCCGGAACGCCTTCGCCGCGACGCCCGCGTGGCTGCGCATCCCGACGCCGATCGCAGAGACCTTGACTACGTCGGTGGCCCCCTCGATCTGCGCGTAGCCGATCTGCGGGCTCGCCTGGTCGAGGATCGCGCGGGTGCGATCGTACTCGGCGGCCGGCACCGTGAAGGTCATGTCGGTGGTCGACTGGTCCCCCGACACGGTCTGGATGATCATGTCGACGTTGATGTTCGCGTCGGCCAGCGGCCCGAAGATGGCGGCGGCCACGCCGGGGCTGTCCTTGACCCGGCGCAGGGTGATCTGCGCCTCGTCCCGGGAGAACGCGATCCCGGTGATGATCTGCTGTTCCACGATGTCGTCCTCGTCGCAGATGAGGGTGCCCGGGCGCGCGGCGTCCGGCGGATCGAAGGAGGACCGGACCGTGGTCGGCACCCGGTGGACCATGGCGAGTTCCACGGAGCGGACCTGCAGGACCTTGGCGCCGAGCGACGCCATCTCCAGCATTTCCTCGAAGGTCACGCGCTCCATGCGACGGGCCTTCGGCACGATGCGCGGATCGGTGGTGTAGACCCCGTCCACGTCCGTGTAGATGTCGCAGCGCTCGGCCTGGATCGCAGCCGCCACGGCCACCGCCGAGGTGTCCGAGCCGCCGCGCCCGAGGGTGGTCACCCGGCCGGTCTCGGCATGGATGCCCTGGAAGCCGGCGATCACCGCGACCTCGCCCTTGGCGAAGCCCGCTTCAAGGTTCTTCGGGTCGATCTCGGCAATGCGGGCCGAGCCGTGCGCGTCCGAGGTCAGCACGGGGATCTGCCAGCCCTGCCAGGAGCGGGCCTTGAGGCCGTCCTTCTGCAGGGCGACCGCCAGGAGGCCCGCGGTGACCAGCTCGCCCGAGGCCACGACGGCGTCGTACTCGCGCGGGTCGTAGAGCGGGTTGGCGTCCTTGACCCACTCGACCAGTTCGTTGGTTTTGCCGGACATGGCCGACACGATCACGGCGACCTCGTAGCCGGCCGCGACCTCGCGGGCGACGTGGCGGGCCACGTTGCGGATGCGGTCGACCGTGGCGACGGAGGTGCCGCCGAATTTCATCACCAGACGGGGCATGATGGTTCTTCGCGGGTTCCCGGCGGTGACTGGGGACGGACCGCGCTGGCGGGTCCCGGACAGTGCCCGGCGGGTACAAGCGGCTCGTTGAGGTGTCAACAACCGGCCAAGCATGGAACCTGCGAAGGGTGGTGCCGGCGCGCCGCGGCGACGGCCCCGGGGCAGCCGTGCTATGGCGGCCCTGATATGCCGTGTCGGCCGTCCCGACCCGGATCGCCCGGCGCCGGCCGGGCGTCCGGGCCGAGGGGCTGGACTAGCCGGCCTCGACGGAACGGATCGCGCATGGACAGGGCAGCCACGAACCCCGGGACGGACGGCTTCGTCGATCGCGGCGAGGTCGCGCGCTTCGACGCGCTCGCCGCGACCTGGTGGGACGAGGCCGGGCCGATGCGGGTGCTGCACCGCTTCAACCCGGTGCGCCTGGCCTACATCCGCGACGCGCTCTGCCGCCGGTTCGGCCGGGATCCGCAGGCGCCGTTCCCCCTGGACGGCCTGACGCTGTGCGATGTCGGCTGCGGCGGCGGCGTGCTGTCGGAGCCCCTGGCCCGGCTCGGCGCTACGGTGACCGGCCTCGATCCCGCGGAACAGAACATCGCCGTGGCCCGCGCCCACGCCGAGGCCGGCGGCGTGCCGGTGGATTACCGCGGCGAGACCATCGAGGCGGTGGTCGCGTCCGGCCAGAGCTTCGACGCGGTGCTGATCATGGAGGTGGTGGAGCACGTCTCCGACATGCCCGCCTTCGTGCGGACCGCCTGCGCCGCCGTGAAGCCCGGCGGCATGCTGTTCGGCGCGACCCTCAACCGGACCCTGCGCTCGTTCGGGCTCGCCATCGTCGGCGCCGAGTACGTGCTGGGCTGGCTGCCGCGGGGCACGCACGATTGGGAGAAGTTCGTGACGCCCGAGGAATTCCGCCGCGCCATCCAGGCGGGCGGCCTCGACGTCACCGACACGACCGGCGTCGCCTACAATCCCCTCACCGACGGCTGGCGCACCAGCCGGGACAAGGCGGTGAACTACATGGTCGCGGCCGAGCGCCGCGCCTGAACCGGAGCCCCCGTTCGCGGTTGAGACCGCAGCGGAGACCCGAACCATGCTCGAGAAGATTCCCCACGCGCTCGGCGCGGCCCTGTCCGGCCTGAAGGCCGGGATGGAGAAGACAGCCTACCACGCGGATTTCGCCGACGTCCCGGAGACGCTGACGCTGTCGAGCCCCGCCTTCGCGGACGGTGCCGAGATTCCCGCACGCTTCACCGCGGATGGGCCTGGCCTCTCGCCGTCCCTGGCCTGGAGCGGCGTGCCCGAGGGGACCGGCACGCTCGTCCTGCTGGTCGAGGATGCCGGCAGCCCCACGCCGCAGCCGCTCGTTCACCTGATCGTGTGGAATGTTCCGCCCTCCGACGACAGCCTCGACGAGGGGGCGCTGGCGAGCCCCGACCGGCCGGGGGCCCGCATGAGCCTCGGGAAGAACAGCTTCCTGCGGCCGGCATGGCTGCCGCCCGATCCGCCGAGCGGCCATGGACGCCACGCCTACCTGTTCCAGATCTACGCCGTCGAGAGCGCGCTGGACCTGCCCGACAGCCCCGGCCGGGGCGCTTTGCTGGACGCGATGCGCGGGCGGGTTGTCGGCAAGGGCCAGCTCGCGGGCGGCTATGCCCGCCCCTGAACCGGCCCGACCGATGGGCGGGGATTGGACAGGCCCGCGGGTTCGTTTGCGTTGTGCCGGCCGGTGCGCCGGGCTAGTGAGTCGACCAGATACAGCGAGCGCGGACAAGGACTTCTACCGCGTGCGCGGACGTGGACTTCCTCTCTGTTTCGGAGCGTGATCGGTGGGCTTGGATGCGCGCGCGCGGCGGCAGGACACGGACATCGTCGCCCGCGCCCTCGCGGCGTCGAATGTCGGGACCTGGGAGTGGCGGATCGCCGACGATGTCGTGCGCTGCGATTCCGTCGCCGCGACGATGCTCGGCATCCCCCGCTCGGCCACGGGCCACGGCACGACCTACGCGCTGTTCTTCGATCGCGTCCATCCGCAGGACCGGCAGCGGGTCGGCGCCATCGTGAAGAACCTCCAGCGTCATGGCGGGCTCTACGTCGCCCAGTACCGCACAGTGCTGGCGCCTGACGACGTCCGCTGGGTCCTGGCGCGCGGCCGCTTCGTGACGAGCCCGGACGGGATCGTCAGCGAGGCCCGCGGCATCGTCATCGACGTGACCGAAAGCAGCCGCGACGGCTTCCTCGATGAATCCACCTTCTGCGCGATCGATGCCCCCGGGGGCGGGATCGACCGGGTCGCCGAGCTGGCGCTGGCGCTGTTCAATGTGGCCGAGGGCCTGGGCGAGTCGGATTTCGAGCGGCTGAAGCCCCTGATGGACGCGCTGCTGCACGAGATCGGGCGCCAGCTGGTCGAAAGCCCCGCCGTCCTGGCGACCGACAGCGTCCACTGAGGCACCGCGCCTGCGACGCCGTGCCTGCTACGCCTTGCCTTGCGGTGGCGAATCCTGATATGGCGGCGCCATCCCGCGATGCGTGCCCCGTGATCGCTGGACGCGACCCCGCGTCCCGCCTCGCTGACACGTTCCCGATCCCCCGTGAATGGACGGCCCCACCCGGGCTCGAGAAACCGATGAAGATCCGTAATTCCCTCAAGTCCCTGCGCGGCCGTCACCGCGACAACCAGCTCGTGCGCCGCAAGGGCCGGGTCTACGTGATCAACAAGACCCAGAAGCGCTTCAAGGCCCGCCAGGGCTGAGGCCGTCTGCCCGGCTCCGGCCGGGCATCGGAGCGACTTCCCGGCGGGCCGCGACCGGTCGTTCGGGAAGTCGGATGTCGTCAAGCGAAAGCAGCCGCGCCCGGCCGGGCCGCGGCTGCTTTCGCGTGCGCGGCACCGCGGCACGTTGACGAGCGCGATACCGGCGCACACTCTGCCGACATCATGCCGACACGCTTCATCGCCGCCCTGGTCTGCCTGCCGGTTCTGGCCGTGGCGCCCGCCGCCGCAGCCCCCGATACGATACGGCCCGGCCGTGCCGCGCCGGAGGTCAAGTCGGCGCCCGAGGCCAAGCCGGCGCCGAAGCCGGTCAGCCTCGACGACCTGTTCGCTCGCCTGCGCGCCAGCGAGGATCCGGCCGAGGCGAAGGGCATCGCGAAGCTCATCGAGCGCCGTCTCGACGCGTCCGGCAGCCCGACCGCGGACCTGCTCACCGATCGCGCCCGACAGGCCGTCTCGGCCCACGACTTCCCCCTGGCGGCCGAGCTGATGGACCGGGTCACCGCCCTGGAGCCGAACTGGTCGGAGGGGTGGAACCGCCGCGCCACGGTGTTCTGGCTCCTGACCGACAAGGACGACGCCATCGCCGACCTGCGCCGGGCCCTGGTGCTGGAGCCGCGCCATTTCGAGGCCTGGGCCGCCATGGGCCGGATCTACGAATCCCTCGATGACAAGGCCCGGGCTCTCGCAGCCTTTCGCCGGGCGCGGGCGCTCTATCCGAAGATGGAGAAGATCGGCGAGGCGGTCGACCGCCTGGCCCCGGAGGTTGACGGCCGCGACCTGTGAGCCGCGTGGCCGGACTGCTCCTCACGCTCCTCGCCCTCCCCTTCGCGGTCCTGGGTCTGGTTCTCGGCCTGGGCGCGGTCGCGAGCCTCGTGATCGACCTGAAGATCGGGGCCGCGAATCCGCCCGCGGGACCCTTCGTCGAGGTCGCCAGTGGGCGTCTGGCGACGATCCAGGCCGGTCCGGCGAACGGCCGGCCGGTGGTTCTGCTGCACGGCGCCTCGGCCAACGCGTCCGATCCGATGGAGGGCATCGGCCGCCGGCTCGCGGCGGCTGGCTATCGGGTGATCGCCTTCGACCGGCCGGGCTTCGGGTGGAGCGACCGGATCGACGGCGGCGAGGCGGCGGCGCCCGCGATCCAGGCCCGGATCATCGCGGAGGCGCTCGACCGGATGGGCGTCGGCCCGGCGCTGGTGTTCGGGCATTCCTGGGCCGGCGCCCTGGCCCTGGCGCTCGCCCTCGACCATCCGGCGCAGGTCTCGGGCCTCGTCCTGGCCGCACCGGTCGCGATGCCGATGCCGTCGCGGATGCTGGTCCTGCCCTGGTACTGGCGTCTGGCCATCAAGCCGCCCGTGGCCTGGCTTCTCAGCCGCACGATCGGGCCGCCGGCCGCCCAATATTTTCTTCCCGAAACGGCCAAGCGGGTCTTCCTGCCCCAGACGGAGACACCCGGATACCCGGAGCTGGTCCGGGCCTCCCTCGTGCTGAGACCCGGGACGCTGCTCGCCAACGTCCAGGATCTCGTCGGCCTGCCAGCCGCGCTCGCGGCGCAGGGCCCTCGCTACGGAGACCTGCGCGTCCCGACCCTGGTGATCTCCGGCGATGCGGACCCGATCGTCCGCAGCGAGAGCCAGGCGGTGCCGCTGGCGAAGGCGATTCCCGGGGCCCGGCTCGTGCTGCTGCCCGGGATCGGTCACATGCTCCACTTCGTGGCGGCGGAGCGCGTGACCGATGAGATCGTCCGGTTCGCGAGCGAGCAACGGCGCGAGGCTGCACCGCTGCTCAAGGATTAGGTCTCACGCCTTCTCGGCGTGCTCCCGGGTGATGAAGGTGAGCCGCACGAGGTTCGTGGCCCCGGGGGTGCCGAACGGCAGGCCCGCCACCACGATGACCCGGTCCCCCACCGCGGCGAATTTTTCGCGCACGGCGAACTTGGCGGCGCGGAACGACATGTCGTCCACGTCGCTGGCATCCTTCGTGACGATCGGGTGTGTGCCCCAGGCGAGCGCCAGGCGCCGGGCGGTCTCCCGCCGGGGCGTGAGGGCGATGACCGTGGCGTTCGGGCGCTCGCGCGACAGCCGCAGGGCCGTCGAGCCCGAATTGGTCCAGGCCATGATCGCGTCGAGGTTGAGCGCGTCCACCATCTGGTGGGCGGCCGCCGCGATCGCGTCGGCGGCGGTCTCGTCCGGCGTCGCGCTCTGCGCCCGGATGATCGACCAGTAGACCGAGTCGCGCTCCACCTGCTCGGCGATGCGGTTCATGGTCTCCACGGCCCCAACCGGGAACGCGCCGGAAGCGCTTTCGGCGGACAGCATCACGGCGTCCGCGCCCTCGTAGACCGCGGTGGCCACGTCCGAGACCTCGGCGCGGGTCGGGACCGGCGCCGTGATCATCGATTCGAGCATCTGGGTCGCCACCACCACGGGTTTGCCGAAGCGCCGGGCGCTGCGGGTGATCCGCTTCTGCACGCCGGGCACCTGCTCCAGCGGCATCTCCACGCCAAGATCGCCGCGGGCGACCATCAGGCCGTCCGAGATCTCGATGATCTCGTCGAGCCGGGTCAGGGCCTGCGGCTTCTCGATCTTGGCCATCACCAGGGCACGCCCGGCGCAGACCTTCTTGACCTCGGCCACGTCCTCGGGCCGCTGGACGAAGGAGACGGCGATCCAGTCGGCCCCGGCGTTGAGGCCGGCATCGAGGTCGGCCCGGTCCTTCTCGGTCATCGCCGGCACCGGGATCACCGTGTGGGGCAGCGACACGCCCTTGCGGTTCGAGATCTTCCCGCCGACCTCGACCCGGGTGACGGCCCGGTTCTCCGAGGTCTCCAGCACGGTCAGCCGTAGCTTGCCGTCGTCGAGCAGGATCGCGTGGCCGGCTTCCAGGGCCTCCAGGATCTCCGGATGCGGCAGGTGGCAGCGGCTGGCATCGCCGGGCGTGGGGTCTCCGTCGAGCACGAAAGTCGCGCCGGTCTCGATCATCACGGCGCCCTCCGCGAAGGTGCCGAGCCGGAGCTTGGGACCCTGCAGGTCGACCAGGATGCCTATCGGGTGCTTGGCCTCGCGCTCGATCGCGCGGATCACCTCGACCTTCTCGGGCAGCTTCTCGCGCGGCAGGTGGCTCATGTTGAGCCGGAACACGTCCACGCCCGCCCGGAACAGGCGTTCGATCATCTCCGGCGAGTCCGAGGCCGGCCCGAGGGTGGCGACGATCTTTGTACGGCGCGAGCGTTTCAAGCTGGATCCTCCGGGTATTCCGCAGCGCTCGTCTCGGGGTCGGCCCCGGACGGCGTCGGTTCGTTGGGTGCGGGTGTAGGCATCCCGCCCGGGGCAGCGTCAAGGGCGCGACGGCATCCTCAAGGCTTGGCCGGCGCGTCCGCCCGGTTGGGATCGGTGAGCTGGATCGTCCAGCTCTTCTGCTCGCCCGTATCGACCTCGAAGAAGCCGTTCCGGTCGTAGCCGCGAGCCAGGCAATCCTCGACCCCGCGGATCGTGAACTCCGAGTCGCGGGTGCACATCAGCGAGCGCCCGCTCCACTCGCCGCCGCGGGTGTAGTCGACCGCGAACACGTAATAGAACCGCGCCGCCAGCGCCCCCTTCAGGAGCGTCTCGCAGGCTTTCGGGGCCAGGTCCCACCAGCCCTCCGTGACCCAGCCCTGCGGGTCCCGGTAACCGAGCGAGATGCCGACCTTGCTGGCGGTCTGGTTGCACAGACGCAGGTCGGCCTTCGCGGGGCCGGCGCCGAAGAGCGCGATGCCGAGCCCCAGGATCACCGGCACGGCGGCCGGCGAACCGGTCGCCCCCCTCAAAGACCTACCCGACGAGGATGATGCGGCAATCGTTGACATTGGTACGCGTCGGACCGGGGTTCACGAGGTCGCCAAGGGCCGCGAAGAACGCGGTCGAATCGTTCTGCTCCAGCATCGCGGCCGGGTCGAGGCCGGCGGCGCGGGCGCGCTCGAGGGTCGTCGGGTCGACCAGGCCGCCGGCCGGATCGGTGGCGAGGCCGCGCCCGCCGTCGGTGCCGTCGGTGTCGGCACTGATCCCGGAGATGCCGGGCTCACCGTCGAGGGCCACGGCCAGGGCCAGGGCGTATTCCTGGTTCGGGCCGCCATGGCCCTCGCCCCGGATGGTGACGGTGAGTTCACCCCCCGAGATCAGCGCGACGCGCTGCCCGGCCGCCTTGTAGCGCTTGGCCTCGCTCGCGTGCACGGCCGCGACCTCCCGGGCCTCGCCTTCGAGGTCGGCGCCCAGCATGATCGGCTCGTAGCCCGCGTCCCGGGCCGCCTGGGCGGCCGCCTCCAGGGCGTCGATCGGCCGGGCGATGATGCGGTACTCGGCCCGGGCGAAGGCGGGATCTCCGGCCTTGGGGGTTTCGTTGTTCGGGTCGTTCAGGAGCCGGACGGCCGTCTCCGGCAGCGGGATGCCCCGGCGCTCGCAGATGGCGCGGGCATCCGCCAGGGTCGAGGGATCGGGCACGGTCGGGCCCGAGGCGATCACCGCCGGATCGTCGAACGGCACGTCCGAGATGGCGAGCGTCAGGATCCGCCGGGCGTTGCGGGCGGCCATGGCGAGCCGGCCGCCTTTGATCCGCGAGATGTGCTTGCGGACGGTGTTGATCTCGCCGATCGGGGCGCCGGAGCGGAGCATCGCCCGGGTGATCGCCTGCTTCTCGGCCAGGGTCATGTCCCCGGCCGGCGCGATCCAGTTGGCGGAGCCGCCGCCGGACAGGAGCACCAGCACCTCGTCGTCCGGGCCGGCCTCGGTGGCGAGCCGCAGGGCCTCCTGGGTCGCGGCGATGCCGGCCTCGTCGGGGACCGGGTGCCCCGCCTCGACCATGTGGATGCCCGGAGCGTCCTGTCCGTAGCCGTGCCGCGCCACCGCGAGGCCGACGATGCGGTCGTCACCGAGCCCGTGCTTCTGCCGGTAGAACCGGCTGGCCACCGCGCTCATGCTGCCGGCCGCCTTGCCGGCCGCCAGGATGATCAGGCGTCCGGGGCTCGGTTCCGGCAGGTGCGCGGGCAGGCACAGGTCCGGATGGGCGGCGCGGATGCCGGCGGTCAGGAACGCTTCGAGGAGGGCGCGCTGCGCGGCGGGGGCGGCGTTGGGCGG
>NZ_VRVD01000740.1:0-2099 GCF_008040015.1 Methylobacterium sp. WL18
GCCGCCAGGGCCAGCGCCAGCGCGGCGGCGAGGCCCAGGGACGCCCGGCGCCATACGCCGCTGCCGGATCGATCGAGCAGCGGTGCGAACAGGGCGACCACGCAGGCGAGGACCGCCAGGGCGAACAGGCGCGAGACCAGCGGCCAGAACGCGAACCCGACCTCCCAGACCGCCCAGATCCCGGTCAGGACGAACGCCCCACCGTAGAGCAGCGCCCCGGCACGCCGACGTTGAGCAACCAGAACCCCGGAGACGAGCATCGCGGCGCCCATGGCCACGAAATACCAGCTGCCGCCGAGCCATACCAAGTATGCACCACCGCCGGCCAAAAATAGACCGATCAGGACTATGACCAATCCAAGCATGATCAGCACCCCATCGGTCATCTTTCTGGATCGACGCATCGAAAATCCTCAATCGTTCGAGCTTATCGCTTCTTTATCTTGAGTCTTGCGTCGGTCGACGATGATTTTACGATGAAAAATCCTGCAGGACGGCGGATATTTATCTTCTCGCCGAATTAAATCAGCGAGCCGACAAACGAACCCTTGCATAGACCACCGCGGATCAATGTCCGCTTCGCTTCGCCGCGCTGAACACGCCGGCCGGATCAGGTCTCGCAACCTGTGTCCAAGCCCGAGACACGGACTTCGGCGTGTCGCGACGGCGGCCCGTCAGCAGTCAGGCGGCTCGGACATCGGCCAGGAAGCGATCCACCTCCGCCGCGAGTTGCTCCGACTGGCGCGACAACCCGGTGGCGGAGGCCAGGACCTGCTCGGCCGCGGCGCCGGTCTGCTCGGCGGCCTGCGCCACCCCGGCGATGTTGCCCGTGACCTCCTGCGTGCCCGCGGTCGCCTGGGTGACGTTGCGGACGATCTCCCGGGTCGCCGCGCCCTGCTGCTCCACCGCCGCCGCGATCGTGGTCGCGACCGCGTTGATCTCCCGGATGCGGCTGGCGATCGTGCCGATCGCGTCCACGGCCTCGCCGGTGACGCCCTGGATCCGACCGATCTGGCTGGCGATCTCCTCGGTCGCCTTGGCGGTCTGGCTGGCGAGTTCCTTCACCTCGGCCGCCACGACCGCGAAGCCGCGCCCGGTCTCGCCGGCGCGGGCCGCCTCGATGGTGGCGTTGAGCGCCAGAAGGTTGGTCTGCGCGGCGATCGAGGCGATCAGCTGGACGACGTCGCCGACCCGGGCGGCGGCGGCGCTCAGCTCGGACACGAGGGTGGCGGTCTGGTCCGATTCGCCGACCGCACGCTGGGCCAGGATGGTCGAGCCCTCCACTTGGCGACCGATCTCCGCGACGCTGCTGCCGAGTTGCTCGGCGGCACTCGCCACGGTGCTGACGTTGGAGGCCGATTGCTCCGCCGCCGCCGCCACCGTGCCGGACTGGCTCGCGGTCTCCTGCGCGCTTGCGGTCATCTGCGAGGCCGTGGCTTGCAGCTCGGTGGCGGCGGACGAGACCTGGGTGACGATGCCGGAGACCGCCGCCTCGAAGGTCTCGGCCATCCGGTGCATGACCGCCCGGCGCTGATCCTCGGCGGCGCGGCGCGTCTCGTCCGCCTCGGCTTCGAGCTGTCGGGTCCGGAGCAGGTTGTCCTTGAACACCTGAACGGCGGCGGCCATGGCGCCGATCTCGTCCTGGTGCCTCGGAGCCGGGACCATGACGGATGCGTCGCCCGCGGCGAGCGCCCGCATGGCATCGGTCATCCGGCGAATCGGCAGCAGCACGCGTCGGACCACGACCAGGGTGCCGACGCCGGTCAGCAGGAGAGCCGCAAGCAGGAACAGGGCGATCCGCAGCAGGGAGGCGCGCGCCTCGTCGGTCAGCGCCTGGGCTCGGTCCACCAGCGCGTCGAGGGCCGCGCTCGCCAGGTCGGAGATCGTGTTGACCTCGGCGGTGTGGCGGATGCGCAGCTCGTCGATGGAGAGCCCGGTCGGCCGGCCCTGTGTGAGGGCCTCCGTGGCGGCCTTGCGGCGCGCCTCGGCCTCACCCTCGAAGTTGTCGGCCCTGGCCTTGCGGAAGGCGGCCCGGACCAAGTCCGAGGTCTCGTCGGCGGCGGCCGCCACGACGTCGGCCCAGGCGGCAGCCAGCCGCC
>NZ_VRVD01000741.1:0-2096 GCF_008040015.1 Methylobacterium sp. WL18
GAGCCGGCGCAGGGGTCGTCGCGAGGGTCGTCGCAAGGGTCCGCGCTGGACCAGGGCGCGCCCGGCCCAAAACCCGTCCTGGTCGAGATGACCGCGACCCAGCCGGGACCGCTCGAGACGCTCGGCACCCTGCTGTCGCCGGTTATGCAGCCGCTCGCCACGGTGGGCATCGTCTTCGTGGTGCTGCTGTTCGTCCTGATGCAGCGCGAGGACCTGCGCGACCGCATGATCCGGCTCGCCGGCTCCAGCGACCTGCACCGTACCACCGGGGCGATCGACGACGCGGCCGGGCGCCTCAGCCGCTACTTCGTGGTGCAGCTCGCCCTCAACACCGCCTTCGGGGTCGTGATCGGGATCGGCCTGTACGTCATCGGCGTGCCGAACCCGGTGCTGTGGGCGATCTTCTCGGCGCTGATGCGGTTCGTGCCCTATATCGGCGCGTTCCTGTCGGCGATCCTGCCGATTACCCTCGCCGCCGCGGTCGATCCCGGCTGGAACATGATGATCGCGGTGACGATCCTGTTCCTGATCCTGGAGCCGCTGACCGGCCAGGTGTTCGAGCCGATCGTGTACGGCCAGTCCACCGGGCTCTCGCCCCTCGCGGTGCTGGTCTCGGCCCTGTTCTGGACCTGGCTATGGGGGCCCGTAGGCCTGCTTCTCTCGACGCCGCTCACCGTCTGCCTGGTGGTGCTGGGACGGCACGTCGAGCACCTGGAATTCCTGGACGTGCTGTTCGGCGACCGGCCGGCGCTGACGCCGGTGCAGAACTTCTACCAGCGCATCCTGGCCGGCGATTCCGAGGAGGTTTTGGGCCATGCCGAGCTGATCCTGCAGCAATGCTCGCTCTCGTCCTACTACGACGAGGTCGTGCTGAAGGCCCTCGAACTCGCCGCCCGCGACGCGGCGCGGGGCGTGCTGACCGCCCAGCAGAAGGGCGCGATGCGCACCGCCCTGGGCGAGCTGATCGCCGACCTGTCCGAGCGCGGCGACGCCACCGCCGAGAGCACGGGGGAGGGCGGCGAGCACGCCTGCAGCCCGATGCCGGTCGGCCCGGCCCCGGATGCGCTGCCGGAGGCCTGGACCCGCGCGGGCGCGGTCCTCTGCATCTCCGGACGCGGCTTCCTCGATGGCGCCGCGGCCGCGATCCTGGCCCAGATCCTGGAGAAGCGCGGCATCGGCGTCCGCACGGTGCCGTTCTCTGATGCCGCCACGGCGCGGATCGAGCGGTTCGAGCCGGGTCCGGCCCGGATGGCCTGCGTGGTCTCGCTGGCGCTGAACGGCGAGCCGACGCACCTGCGCCGGCTGGTCGGGCGGCTGCAGGCACGGATGCCCGGCGTGCCGGTCCTGCTCGGCCTGTGGCTGGCCCAGAACGGCCAGTCGGACCGGGTGGCGCGCGCGCCGGAAGGCTCGACCGAGGCGTCCGGGCAGGTCGCGTCCCTGCGCGAGGCCCTCGAAGCGGTGCTGGCCGCCGTGCAGGCGGATATCGCGGGCACGGCCGCGCCCGAGGCCGGCGCCGAGGCGCGACTCCCGGAACCGGCGGAGGCTTGAGGCTTGAGGCGGAGGAGCTTGGGGCGACGGGGCTTGACGGCCGGGGGCCGGCCCCGGTTTCGTCGCGTGCCGGTCGGGCCCCTATCGGGTCTCGGGCACAGCAGGGGGCAGGGCCGATGAGCGTCGTCGAACTCGGGCGGTTCATGGACGATCTCGCGGAGGCGTCCGGCCAGGCGATCCTGCCGTTCTTCCGTGCCGCGTTCGGCCTCGACGACAAGGCGCGGGGCGGCGCGCCGTTCGATCCGGTCACCGAGGCCGACCGCGCGGCCGAGACCGTGCTCCGCAGGATGATCGCCCAGACCTTCCCGGGCCACGGTATCCTGGGCGAGGAGTTCGGCTCCGAGCGCACCGACGCCGAGTGCGTCTGGGTGCTCGACCCGATCGACGGGACCCGCGCCTTCATCGCCGGGCTGCCGACCTGGGGCACGCTGATCGGGCTCACCCGCAACGGTGTGCCGGTGCGCGGGCTGATGCACCAGCCCTATCTTGGCGAGCGCTTCACCGGCGACGGCCGCAACGCCCGCCTGCGCGGCCCGGCGGGCGTTGCG
>NZ_VRVD01000742.1:0-2093 GCF_008040015.1 Methylobacterium sp. WL18
GCCCAAGCCGGAGGCCCCAACGGCGCCGGCGCCGAGGCGGCGCTCGACGCGATCGAGCAGGCGCTGACCGAGGCGGCGTGAGGCGGGACGGTCCCACCCACGGCCTCATCGCGAGGTGGCGTAGCGCAGCGAAGCCCTCGAAGGAGGGCTCCAGAACGCTCAAAGCTTCTTGAAGCCTACGAACCACATAGGTTCGAGGCGCCCCCTCTCCCGTGCGGGCAAACGGATTCACGCATCGGGGTCGGCAGGATACGCTGGAGACTCCGCGGCACTCCCTCCCCCCTTTGCGGGGGAGGGTGGCCCCCGAAGGGGGTCGGGAGAGGGGAGCGACGACGCAGGATAGGGCGCTCGCCCTCACGCCCGCTCTGCTTCACCCGGAAGCCGGGCTCCCCTCTCCCGACCCCTGCTGACGCAGGGGCCACCCTCCCCCGCAGAGGGGGGAGGGAAGGCGCGGGGTCGTTCTGGAGTGCCATACCCGTCGATCGGACGGTGATCCCAAACGCGAAATGTGAATCCGCTGGCCCGCTCGGGAGAGGGGACCCGCGCCTCCTGCGCCAGCGGCAGAACCACGACTCTGACCGAAACGGGTGTCGGCGGTAGCCACAAGGGGGAGGAGCGCGCTTCGCCGAAGACGACGTGCGCACGGCGTAGGGATGAGGTGAAAGGTTTGGATATCCGCCGGTCGGCCGCGACCTCACCGTCATTGTAGGCGCGGCGAAGGGACCCAAGGCCGCGCGCGATGGCAACCTCGCCCCAAACGCAAAACCTGCGTCCGGGGCGAAGTGATGCGTCCTACTTCCCGCCGCCGCCGCCCTGGGGGGCGACCTGCGAGGGCTGGTTGGCGTTGCCGGCCGCGGCGGAATCGTTGGAGATCGAGTCCGCCGGCCGTCCCGTCGGCGAGTAGGTGAGGGCGCCCTCGGCACCGGTGGCGTTCGATTGCGGCGTCACCACCCCGGGGGCGCCGGGCGGCACGACCACCACGGTGCCGGTGGGGGATTCGATCACTTGGGCGGAGGCCGGTCCGACCAAACAGGTCGCGAGGGCGGCGGCGAGAATCATCCGGGTCATGAAGGTTCCTGTCTCTGTGGAGAAGGAAGCTTCGGTCGTGCGCAATTGATCCGTCGCGGGACCGCGACTGCGTCACCGTGAGCGCGGGTCAGTTCACCCGCGTCCAGGTCTGGCGCTTGCAGAACACGCTCATCACGCAGCCCGAGACTTCGAGGGCGTTCGGGCCGGTCAGCCGCAGCGCGCCGGAATAGGTCTTCCCGTCGTTCGGGTTGTAGAGCGAGCCGCTGTAGCCCGATCCGTCCGCCTGGGGGGCGTTGAGGATCTGCACGCCGACGACGCTGCGGCCACGCAGGGCCGGGTCCGGGTTCTTGGCGTCCAGCGCCTTGCCGGGGGCGCTGACGATGGTGCCGCAATAGCCGCCGCCGCAGGGGGTGACCTTCACCCGGGAGCTGCCGGTCTCGGTCAGCCAGAGGCCCGCGGGATCGGCGGCCAGGGCCGGGCCGCCGGCCGCCAGAGCCGCGAGCACTCCCGAGACCGCACGCAAGACCGTACGCCGCATCCTCATCCCTCCCGAACCGAACCTGTGGGACGCCCTCTTACCGCGACGCTTCGGGCAGCGCACCGCCCAGATAGGTCTCGGCGACCTCGCAGAACGGCTGCCCGGCCCCGGTGGAGAGCACCGCGTCGATCTCGAACAGCTTGTCGTCGGGGCCGGGCGCAGCCGGCTGCGCGAAGGGGCGGACCGCGATGGTCTGCCGGGTCGGCTCCAGGGGGCGCACCACCCGGCCGAAGGGCGTGCGGGTACCCTCCAGGGTCGCGTTCATCTCAGGGGTCAGGCGCGCCGGGACGTACCAGTTGTCCGCCTCCGACAGCACCCGGTCGCCGCAGGCCAGCCGGACCCGGCGGTAGCGCACCGGCTCGTCGGGGCCGATCGCGAGGCGGGTGCGCTGGGCGGCGCTGAGGGGCTTGTCGGCCACGTCCATGCGCCGGGCGACGAGGTGCGGGTCGCCGGCGAGCTTGTGGTCGGCGCACCAGCTCTCCAGCGCCAGGGTCGCGCTGTGCGCCGCCAGCACGCGGCCCTGCAG
>NZ_VRVD01000743.1:0-2087 GCF_008040015.1 Methylobacterium sp. WL18
CATCCGGGCGGCCCGGGCCGCGCGCTTGCCCTCGGCCTCGGCCGAGCCGGGGGCTCCGAAGCCGCCGAGCTTCATCTTCGACAGGTCGAAGTTCAGGAAGTCCATCTTGGGAAAGTGCTTCATCGGGCCGTTCCTTGCGGGTGGGGTTCGGACACGGCCGGCTGCTGCGCCCGGCGGTGCGATCGGGGTGTCTTCAGGCGATCCGGTCGGCCAGGGCGGCCTTGACCGCGGGGCTGGCCTGGAACGCGCCCAGCACCTCCACGGAGGCGATCGCGGCGCGCGCCAGTTCGGGCGTGACGTCCAGCGCCACGGTGGCGAGGCCAAGGACCTGGATATGCAGGGGCACGCCGGCGTCGCGGGCGGCTTCCAGGGCGGCGCGGGAATAGTGCGAGACGCCCAGCCGCAGTTGGCGGCGGGCCACGGATTGGCGCACCGCCTCCTCCTGCCGGTCCAGCTGGTTGCGCACCGCGGTGCGGATGAAGTCGGCGCGGTTGGCGTAGAACCCGTCGCGGACCATCAGGTCGACCCGGCCGAGATCGACGAAGCCGAGGTTGATCGTGATCTTCTCGCTGTCCGGCACCTTGGGCCGGAGTTCCTGTCCGGTGTCTGCCATCGTCTCGCCCTCCCCAGACCATCCGGTTGGATGGTCTAGAGATGGTGAGCGGAGTCGGGCGCGCAAGGGGCGGTTGCAGCGCGACTCGAAACGATCGTGGTTTCAAAAGGTCCGGGACCTTTTGCGGGTCCAGGGCAGAGCCCTGGTGTCGGGCTTCGCCCGAGATCGGGGCTGCGCGCCCCGAACCCCGCCGAAGGGCCTCGGGCCCTTCGGGAACCCATATTCCCCGCGCTCAGCCGGCGCCGATCCCCCGCCCCTTCAGGCTGGCGCCGATCTCGTCGAGGGCGGCGGCGTCGTCGATGGTCGCCGGCATCGTCCAGGGCTCGTGGTCGGCGATGCGCTTCATGGTGGCGCGCAGGATCTTGCCGGAGCGGGTTTTCGGCAGCCGCGGCACGGTGAGCGCCAGCTTGAACGCCGCCACCGGGCCGATCTCGTCCCGCACCTTGGCGACGAGCTCGCGCTCGATGTCCGCGGGGGCGCGGTCGACCCGGGCTTTGAGCACCACGAAGCCGCAGGGCACCTCGCCCTTGAGCGCGTCGCGGATGCCGATGACCGCGCATTCGGCGACATCCGGATGGCCGGCCAGCACCGCCTCCATGCCGCCCGTGGACAGGCGATGGCCCGCGACGTTGATGATGTCGTCGGTCCGCCCCAGCACGGTGATGTAGCCGTCGGCGTCGATCACCCCGGCATCCGAGGTGTCGTAATAGCCCGGGAAGGTGGCGAGGTAGCTCGACCGCATCCGCGCGTCCGAGCCCCACAGGGTCGGCAGGCAGCCGGGCGGCAGGGGCAGGCGGATCGCGATGGTGCCCATCGTGCCGGGCGGGACCGGCTTGCCGCCCTCGTCCAGGACCTCGACCCGGTAGCCCGGCATCGGCACGCAAGTGCTGCCGTGCTTCACCGGCAGGAGGCCCAGGCCCAGCGGGTTGCCGGCGATCGGCCAGCCGGTCTCGGTCTGCCACCAATGGTCGATCACCGGGCGGCCCAGCACCCGCTCGGCCCAGGCCACCGAATCCGGGTCGGCCCGCTCCCCGGCCAGGAACAGGCTGCGGAAGGCGGACAGGTCGTAGTCGCCGACCAGCGACCCGGCCGGATCCTCCTTCTTGATCGCGCGCAGGGCCGTCGGCGCCGTGAACAGGCAGACTACGCCGTGCTCGGCGACCACCCGCCAGAACGCCCCGGCATCGGGGGTACCCACCGGCTTGCCCTCGTACAGCACCGTGGTGCAGCCGTGCAGGAGCGGCGCGTAGACGATGTAGGAATGGCCGACCACCCAGCCGATATCGGAGGCGCAGAAATAGGTCTCGCCGGGCTGGACGCCGTAGAGGTTCGGCATCGACCAGGCGAGCGCCACGAGGTAGCCGCCGGTATCCCGGACCACGCCCTTCGGCTTGCCGGTCGTGCCGGAGGTGTAGAGGACGTAGAGCGGGTCGGTGGCGGCCACCGGCACGCTCTACGTCCTCTACACCTCCGG
>NZ_VRVD01000744.1:0-2085 GCF_008040015.1 Methylobacterium sp. WL18
CCGCTGGCGCCCCGGCGCCGGCGGACTACGATGCAAGAAAATGCGCGGGCTGCCGATCCCGGTCGGCGGCCCGCGAAACCGGAAACGCGTTCTTGAAGAGGTCGACCATGCACCCCGTCGCGAGCGCCCCCCGGGCGCCCTTCGGCCGCGCGCAGGCGCAGCCCCGTTCCCGCACACGCTCGTTCATGGCGGCGATCCTGGTCGGCGCCTCGTTCGCGACCGCGTCCCTGCCGGCCCCGGCCTTCGCCAAGGGTCCGGCCTCGCTGGCCGACCTCGCCGATCAGGTCACCGACGCGGTGGTCAACATCTCCGCCTCCACCACGGTCGATGCGCGCAGCAGCCGCACCATGCCGCAGCTGCCCCCGGGCACGCCCTTCGAGGACCTGTTCGAGGAGTTCTTCAACCGCCGCGGGGGCAAGGGCGGCGACAAGGGCGGCGAGCGGGGCGACAACGATTCGCCGCGCCAGCAGCGCAAGTCGAACTCCCTGGGCTCCGGCTTCATCATCGATACGTCCGGGATCGTGGTGACCAACAACCACGTCATCGGCGACGCCAACGACATCCAGGTGATCCTGCACGACGGCACCAAGCTGAAGGCCGAGATCATCGGCAAGGACTCGAAGATCGACCTGGCTGTGCTGCGGGTGAAGCCCACCGCCGAGCGTCCGCTGAAAGCCGTCCCGTTCGGGAACTCCGACACGATGCGCCCGGGCGACTGGGTGATCGCCATCGGCAACCCGTTCGGCCTCGGCGGCTCGGTCTCGGCCGGCATCGTCTCGGCGCGCGGCCGGAACATCGAGTCCGGCCCCTACGACAACTACATCCAGACCGACGCGGCCATCAACAAGGGCAATTCCGGCGGTCCGCTGTTCAACATGGACGGCGAGGTGATCGGCATCAACACGGCGATCCTGTCGCCCACCGGCGGCTCGGTGGGTATCGGCTTCGCGGTGCCGTCGGATACGGCCAAGCCCGTCATCGACCAGCTGCGCGACTTCGGCGAGGTCCGCCGCGGCTGGCTCGGCGTGCGCATCCAGAACGTCGACGACGCCACAGCGGAGGCGCTGAACCTCAAGGGCGGCGCGCGCGGCGCGCTGGTGGCCGGGGTCGACGAGAAGGGACCGGCCAAGACCGCCGGGATCGATGTCGGCGACGTCATCCTGAAGTTCAACGGCGCCCCGGTGAAGGCCTCGGGTGACCTGCCCCGGATCGTCGCCTCGACGCCCGTGGGCCAGAAGGTCGACGTGGTCGTCGTCCGCAAGGGCGAGGAGCTGACCAAGCCGGTCACGCTCGGCCGGCTCGAGGACACCGACAAGCCGCAGCTCGCCAACCTGCGCCAGCCCGAAGCCGAGAGCGCGACCCGTCAGGCGCTCGGCCTCAACCTCTCCGGCATCACCGACGAGCTGCGCAAGAAGTACTCCATCAAGGACACCGTGAAGGGCGTGGTCGTCACCCGGGTCGACCCGAACTCGACCGCCGCCGACAAGCGGATCCAGCCCGGCGAGGTGATCGTCGAGGTCGGCCAGGAAGCGGTCAACACCCCCGCCGAGGTGTCCAAGCGGGTCGAGGCCCTGAAGAAGGACGGGCGCAAGTCCGTGCTGCTGCTGGTGGCGAGCGCCACAGGCGACGTGCGCTTCGTGGCGATCGGGCTCGAATAAGTCGGTCCCTTATCGAGGGGCCTAGGGCCGCCGCTCCGGACGGATGCGGCGGCCTTTATTTTTGGGACAAGGCCAGGCGGCTCAGGGGGAGCCGCTACGCGGCAGTTTTGCGCTGGGTTCTAGGTCGCTTGCCGCGCTGACGCTGCATGCGCCTGGGAAAGGGCGTGGCGTTTCATGCGGCCCCGCCCCTTTCCCGGACAGGTGAAGCGAAGCGGAACCTGATCCGGGACCCGGTACGAAACGCGCCGCGAAGCGGCTCGACTCTGGGTGCCGTCGTCACGCTCGTCCGGATCCTCATCCACTGAACCTCACGCCACGAACTCGGCCGCAGCGTAGCCCTGCAGATACAGCAGCGCGGTGAGGTCGCCGTGCTCGATCCGGACCCGGGCGGCGGCGGCCACCGCGGGCTTGGCCCGGAAGGCCACGC
>NZ_VRVD01000745.1:0-2082 GCF_008040015.1 Methylobacterium sp. WL18
AGCCACGCGCGGCGGGGCGACGAGCGCCGCCGCCTCGGCCTCCTCGCCGAGCTGGGGGAGACCTACGGGGCGCCCATGGTCGCGGTCTCGGATGCGCTCTACCACCATCCCGACCGGCGCCCGCTCCAGGACGTGGTGGCCTGCATCCGCGAGCGCTGCCGGATCGGGGAGGCCGGCTATCGGCTGGAGGCCAACGCCGAGCGCCACCTGAAGCCGGCCTCCGAGATCGCCCGGCTGTTCGCCGACCATCCGGAGGCGCTGGCCCGCACGGTCGAGATCGCGCAGGCCTGCACCTTCTGCCTGTCGCAGCTGCACTACGAGTATCCCGACGAGCCGGTGCCCCCCGGGCGCACGGCCCAGGAATACCTGGAAGAGAAGACCTGGGAGCGGGCGCGCTGGCGCTATGCCGGCGCCGTCCCGGCCTCGGTCGGGGCCACGCTCGGCGAGGAGCTGCGGCTCATCGCCAAGCTGGACTACGCCCGCTACTTCCTGACCCTGTTCGACGTGGTCGAGTTCGCCCGGAGCCGGGGGATCCTGTGCCAGGGGCGCGGCTCGGCGGCCAATTCCGCCGTGTGCTTCTGCCTCGGCATCACCGCGGTGGACCCGTCCAAGCACCGGCTGCTGTTCGCCCGGTTCATCTCCGAGAACCGGGGCGAGCCCCCCGACATCGACGTCGATTTCGAGCACGCGCGCCGGGAGGAGGTGATCCAGCACCTCTACCACCGCTACGGGCGGGAGCGTGCCGCCCTCTGCGCCACGGTGATCCACTATCGCCCGCGCATGGCGATCCGGGAGGTCGGCAAGGTCTTGGGGCTCACCGAGGACGTGACCGCGGCGATCGCCGACACGGTCTGGGGCTCCTGGGGCAAGGACGTGCCGGACAAGCACGTGCGAGAGGCCGGCCTCGACCCCGACAACCCGGTGCTCCGGCAGGCGCTCGACCTCGCGCACCAGCTGATCGGCTTCCCCCGCCACCTGTCGCAGCATGTCGGCGGCTTCATCCTGACCCGCGGGCGCCTGGACGAGACCGTGCCGGTGGGCAACGGCGCCATGGCGGACCGCACCTTCATCGAGTGGGACAAGGACGACATCGACGCGATCGGCCTGATGAAGGTCGACGTGCTGGCGCTCGGCATGCTGACCTGCCTCAAGCGCGGTCTCGATTTTCTGGAGAAGGACCACGGCGTCTTCTACGAGACCCTGGCCGACCTGCCCCGGGAGGATCCCGACACCTACGCGATGCTGGCGAAGGCCGATTCCGTCGGCGTGTTCCAGGTCGAGAGCCGGGCGCAGATGTCGATGCTGCCCCGCCTCAAGCCGAAGGAATTCTACGACCTCGTCGTCCAGGTGGCGATCGTGCGCCCGGGTCCGATCCAGGGCGACATGGTCCATCCCTACCTGCGGCGGCGGTCGGGGCAGGAGCCGGTGGTCTATCCGTCTCCCGACCCCGCCCACGGCGATGCGGACGAGCTGAAGGAGGTCCTGAAAAAAACCTACGGCGTGCCGCTGTTCCAGGAGCACGCGATGCAGATCGCCATCACGGCGGCGGGCTTCACCCCGGCCGAGGCCGACGGGCTGCGCCGGGCGATGGCGACGTTCCGGCATGTCGGCACGATCGGCGGCTTCGAGCAGAAGTTCGTCGGCGGCATGACCGGCCGCGGCTACCCGGCGGATTTCGCAGAGCGCTGCTTCGCGCAGATCAAGGGGTTCTCCACCTACGGCTTCCCGGAGAGCCACGCCGCGAGCTTCGCGCTCCTGGTCTACGCCTCGGCCTGGATGAAGTGCCGGCACCCGGACGTGTTCCTGGCCGCGATCCTCAACGCCCAGCCGATGGGCTTCTACCAGCCCGCCCAGCTGGTGCGGGACGCCCGCGCCCACGGGGTCGAGGTGCGGGGCGTCTGCGTCAACGCCAGCGCCTGGGACTGCACCCTGGAGCCGGCCGGGGATCCGAAGCTGCACGCGGTGCGCCTCGGCCTGCGGCAGGTGAACGGCCTGCCCGAGGCCGCGATGCACCGGCTCGTCCGGCTGCGCGCCAACGGCTATGCCAGCATCGAGGGCCTGCAGGCGGCCCTGGCCCTGCCC
>NZ_VRVD01000746.1:0-2075 GCF_008040015.1 Methylobacterium sp. WL18
CCCTCGTACTTCTCCTTCTCGGACACGGTGATCAGCTACCGGTTCCAGGGCCCCTCGGCGGAGCCCGGCCTCTCGGTGCGCCGGCCCGACGGGACCGCACAGGGCCGGCGGGTGCCGCGCGAGGTGCCCAAGAACGTGGTCAACCTGTTCCACGCCAATTCCTGGGCCTACGGCACCAACCTGATCTCCCTCGACATCCTCCAGTCGGGCTCCCAGGACGCGGCGGGCGACAAGCTGATCCGGAGGAAAAGTTACGGCGCCACGGAGGTCTACCTGATCTACCGGGGCGTCCTGAGCCCGAACAAGATCTTCGACACCACGGCGTTCGCGATCCCGGGCCTGGTCAAGGATATCGGGCTGGCGTTCGGGGCCGACGTCAACACCAAGAACACGACGTTCGATTCCGAGAAGCGCGCCGGCACCTTCGGCCTCAACTTCGCCTTCGACGTGCCGGTCGGGTTCGTGAACCTGAAGGTCCAGGCCTACAAGGAATTCTCCCGCAACGGCTTCGCCGGGGATCCGCCGCGTCCGGAAAGCGGCATCCCGGCGATTCCGGGCTTCGATTATTCACACTTCCGCAGCGTCGAGTTCAAGACGACGCCGGAATTCGAGCTGACCTACACGATCCCGCTGGCCTTCACCGGCCTGCCCCTGGCGCTGGCCGGGTTCAACACCATCGTGATGCCCAAGGGCCGCTACGGCGACGTCAACCAGTACCGGACGAAGACAGAGTTCGTCTCGCAGACCAACCTGGTCCTGGATATCGGGCAGCTGCTCGAGCAAGCCCCCAACCGGGTCGAGGCGTTCGTCGGCTTCCAGTACTGGCACAACAAGTTCGGCGGCGATCCCCGGTCCACGATCAATACCGAGGAGAAGGCGCTGATCGCCGGCATCGCCTATCACCTCAAGTGAGGGCGCCCGCAGCCGCCCCCCCGGGATCGCCCGTTCTGGCGCGCAGATCGCCGGGCGCGTGGTCGAAGCGGCGGCGGAAGGCGCGGTTGAAGGTCGGCGCGTCGGTGAAGCCGCAGGCATACGCGATCGTGGCGATCTTCAGCCGGTCCTTGCCCGGCGCGGTCAGGCGGCGGTAGGCGAGGTCGAGGCGCGCGTCGCGGATCGCCGCCGCGATGCCGTCGGTCCCCGCGAAGGCCCGGTACAGGTGGGCCCGGGACAGGCCGAGCGCCGCCTGGATCTCGGCCGGGCCGAGGCTCGGGTCGTGGAGCCGGCGCATGATGTGGGCGTGGGCCAGGGACACCACCGCCTCGCACGAGACCGGGGCGGCCGGGTTGCCGGGCTGGTCCCGGACGAGGGTGCGCAGCAGGTGCAGCACGCCTTCGAGCGCGACCTGCGCCTCGCCCTCGGTCATCCAGGCGGCCGAGGCCGCGAAGGTGCGGAACGCGGCCTTGAACGCCGCGTGTGCGGGACGGTCGGCGATGCAGCGCCCCGCGAAGGCCTCGACGGTGCCGATCCAGGCCTCGAAGGTCGCGCGCGGCAGCGCCAGCCGGATCTCCGCGTAATCGCTCTGGGTGCCGGCCAGGAACGGCCGCTGGCGCGACAGGAAGCTGATGTCCCCCGCGCTCAGGCGCGCGCCGCGCAGGCCCTGCTGCTGGTATCCGATCCCGTCGAGGGCGAGGCCGATCACCATCGCGTCGGAGGGGTTCCGGCCGATGTGGCGGGCGCCGACCGTCACGCCGACCGGGCTGCTGACCGTGTGGGTCAGGCCCCAATCCGCGCCCATGACGACGAGCCTCCGGGCCCGGAACGCCGCGCGGGGATGCATGCGCCCGACGTCGCCGTGCGGCGCCAGCGCGGTCGAGCACCAGAAGTCGAACGCCCGCTTGGGCTCGACGTGCCGGGTGGTCTCGATGGTGCTGGGGACGAGGGCCGGGAGGGACACGGGGCGAGCTCCGCTACGGACGGAACCGGCCGCCGCGCAGCGATTGCCGGCCGCGTCGACAAAAGCAAGAGCCGAGCGACCCGGAAGACAACCAGGGGTAAACGTCCGCCGGCGCGCGCCGCGTCTTCCCGAAGCGGCGGCCTGTTGCCCGGTCTACGGCCGGGACGGCCCGCGCCGGAGC
>NZ_VRVD01000747.1:0-2071 GCF_008040015.1 Methylobacterium sp. WL18
GCCCATCCGCCAGCCGGAACCAGGCCGGGCGCACGAACAGCAGGGCGAGCGGCGTGTTCCGCACCAGCCGCTCCAGCGCCAGCGGCACCAGCAGCGCCGCCGCCATCACGATCAGCCCCGCGAGCCCGATATCGTTCACGAGGCCGGTGCGGACCAAGGTCTCCCGGGTCGCGGCCATGGGCAGCAAGAAGGCGAGATAGATCACGATCGAGCGCTGCCCGCAGGTCCGGAGAGCTTCGGCGACGACGCCTCCCACCCGCTCGATCAGCGCGGCCACGACTACGATCGCCAGGGCGCCGGCCGCCCCGAGGACGAGGCTCACGAGGGGCAGGCTGGCAAGGGTGGGATAGGCCGGATCGCCGGCGGGCGTCAGCGCCAGCCATCCCTCCACGACGGCCCAGGCGGCGAGGCCGCACAGCGCGGGGCCGACATGCCGACGGGCCGCGTCGGCAAGGGCGAAGATCCGGCCGGCGAACAGGTAGCCCGCCACGAAGTAGACGTAGCGGCCGCAGAACTCCTCGATGAGGGTCGCGTCGCTGCGGATGTCGGCGACCTGCAGCAGGGCCGCGCCAGCCAGCAGCAGTGCCCCCGGACACCGGCGCAAGGCCTTGGTCACCACGGAAAAAACCGCCAGCAGGTAGACGAACCACAGGCTCGAATAGGGCTCGACCAACGCGTGGGCGAGGTGGGCGGCGAACGCGCTCGGCCCGGCCTCCCCGACGATGCCGCCGTAGCGGGCCGCCGACTGGATCACCAGCCAGAGCCCGTAGAAATACGCGAAGTGCAGGACCCGGCGGTCGGCGAACAGGCGCCAGTCCCGGTCGATCACCCGACCCAGGAACAGGCCGGACAGCAGGAAGAAATCCGGGATCCGGAACGGCTTGGCGAAGGCCACCACCGGGTGCAGGAACCCCTCGCCGCCCAGGGCCGTGCCGGTGCCGATGACGGAATGCATCATCACCACCAGGAGGATGCAGATCCCCTTGGCGATATCGACCCAGGCCAGCCGGCCGTCCGCGTCCCCTGCCCCGCCCATCGATCAGCTCCCAGACCGGGGCCAATGTGGATCGACAAGGTTGACAGGCTTGCCGGCCGTGGGGCGAAACCTGCGGATGTCCTGAGCGCCGGGTAAACGGCGGCCTCAATCCCGGCGCTTGCCCGCGCGGCGGTCGCGGGTCATCCGCGTGGCGGCATGGAAATCGTCGGGCTTGCCGCGGATCCAGGCCAGGAACCGCGCGATCTCGGGATCGTCCCGCAGCGCGTCCACGTCGGCGAGCCGCCGGGCGATCTCGGCCTCGCTGTAGCAGGCATGGATCGCCGAATGGCAGATCTGGTGCAGCCGCACCGTGCCCTGGTGGGTCCCGCCCTTCAGCTTCGGGGTCAGGTGGTGCAGGCTGGAGCGGGCGCGGGGCGGGATCGGCCGACCGCAGAGCGGGCAGACCGGATCCGCCCGGGCAACCGCTCCGGGCATCTCCGGATCGTCGGCATTCCAGCGCCGGGAGCGGCGTCCGACCAAACCGTGTTTCCTCCCGCCCGCTTCAGGGCACAGCCTGATCCGCCGTCCCGCAGGCCGGCCCGACGAACAGCCGGAACAGCGCCTCGGCCTCGCGGTCCCGGGCCCCGACGATCGACACGTGGTCCCCCGGCACCAGCGCGAACTGCGCCCGGGGACCCGCCGCCGTGGCGAGCGCCCAAGCGAGCTTGGCCGGCACCACCGGGTCGTCGGAGCCCTGGACGATCAGGATCGGCGCGGACCCGCCGCGGATGCGCAGGTCCGAGCGATAGGTGTCGCGCAGGAGCCAGGACGGTGCCAGCGGGACATGCAGACGCACGGCATGGGTCAGCGAATCGAATGGTGCCTCAAGGTAGAGCCCGATCGCCTCGACTTGCCCGGCGATCGCGACCGCCACCGCGGTCCCCAAGGAATGGCCATGCAGCAGGATCGGCGCCCCCGGGGCCCGGGTACGCGCGGCCGCGACCGCCGCGAGCCCCTCGCGGATCAGGCCGTGCTCGCTCGGCGTGCCCGTCGAGCCCGGATAGCCGCGATAGGCCGGCGCCAGCAGGCCCCACC
>NZ_VRVD01000748.1:0-2065 GCF_008040015.1 Methylobacterium sp. WL18
CCGCATCGCCCCGGCAAAGTCCTCGCTCGCGACGGCATCGCAAGCCATCGCGAGCGAGGACTTTGCCGGGGCGATGCGGGCGCTCTCGGCCCTGCGCGCGCCGGTCGACGCCTTCTTCCAGGACGTGACCGTCAACGCGCCCGACCCGAAGCTCCGCGAGAACCGCCTGCTGCTGCTCAACGCGCTCCGCGCCGCGACCCGCGCCGTGGCGGACTTCTCGAAGATCGAGGGATAGCGGCTGCAGTCCCTCCCGCCCCCTCATTCTGAGGCGCGAGCGCAGCGAGCCTCGAAGGAGGGCTCCAGGGATCGCGCGGCCGGCTGGAGGGCTCCTTCGAGGCAGCTGCGCAGCACCTCAGGATGAGGGGGATTGGTTGGAGGCCGCGCGGTTTTCACGCGATCGCCAAGCGTTTTCCCCGTCATTGCGAGCGCAGCGAAGCAACCCAGCGTGGCGCCACGCTCGGCGATGGCGCGCTGCCCTGGGTCACTGCGCTAAGCGCGTGATGATTGTGAGGTCGAACCCTTCAACCGGAAGTGGCCTCACCCGTGATCGTGCCCGGCATGATCCTCCACTTCCGGCAGGGTCAGCCCGAAATGGCTGACGAGATCCGCCACCTGCCCGGGGCTCAGCTGCCGCGGGTTGAGGTTGCGAAGCAGCAAGTAAAGCTTGGCGGTCTCCTCCAGCTCCTCGGTGGCGAAGACTGCGGCCTCCAGGCTGTCGCCGGCCACCACCGGGCCGTGATTGGCGAGCAGCACCGAACTGTACCGGCCGGCGAGCCCCCGGATCGCGTCCGCCACGGCCGGGTCGCCCGGGCGGTAATACGGCACCAGCGCGGTGCCGCCGGTGCGCATCAGGTAATAGGGCGTCAGCGGCGGCAGCACCTGGCGCGGGTCGATCTCCGGCAGCATCGAGACAGCCACCGCGTGGGTCGAGTGCAGGTGCACGATCGCCTTGGCCCCGCCCCGGCTCTCGTAGAGTGCCGTGTGCAGCGGGATTTCCTTCGTCGGCTTGTCGCCCGAGACCAGCCGGCCGTCCGCGTCCAGCCGCGAGATCCGGGCCGGGTCGAGGAAGCCCAGCGACGCGTTGGTCGGCGTCACCAGCCAGCCGCCGTCGGGCAGGCGCAGCGAGATGTTGCCCGACGAGCCCGGGGTCAGGCCGCGCTCGAACAGCGAGCGGCCGTAGCGGCAGATGTCTTCGCGCAGCCGGCTCTCGTCGCTCATGCGGTCGCTCCCTCGATCAGCTCGAATCCGAGATCGATTCTTTTTGGACCTTCACCGATCAGGCACGCGGCGGCCTGCCGGCCGATCTCCAGGCGCGGGGTGCGCACCGTCGACAGGGGCTGGGGCATCGCCGCCGCGAAGTCGAGCCCGTTGAAGCCGAACAGGGCGATCCGCCCCGGCACGCTCAAGCCCGCCGACAGGCAGGCGAAATAGCCGCCGAGCGCCATGTCGTCGTTGGAGAAATACACCGCGTCGAGGTCCGGCTGGCGCGCCAGCAGCGCCTCCAGCCCGGCCCGGCCGGAGCCCGGCGAGGACGGTCCGGGCCGGATTTCCTGGGCCTGGAGCGCCAGGCCGGCTTCGCCCAGGGCGGCCTCGAACCCGGCCAGCCGCTTGCCCGCCCGCAGATCCACCTGCAGGTCGTGGCCGAGATAGGCGATGCGGCGATACCCACGGGTCACGAGGTGCCGGGCGCTCGCCGCCCCCACCGCCCGGTTGGAGAAGCCGACCACGGCGTCGATCCCCGCCCCGTCCGTGTCGATCATCTCGACCACGCGCACGCCCCCGGCCTTCGCCAGGGCCACCGTCCCGGGATTGTGCTCCAGCCCGGTGAGCAGCAGCGCGGCCGGGCGCCAGGACAGGAGCGCGGCCGCCAGCGCCTCCTCCCGGTCCGGGTCGTAGTCGCTCACCCCGATCACGCAGCGGATGCCCGCGGCGTCCAGCGCCCCGGTCAGCCCGCGCAGCAGGTCGGGGAAGACGACGTTGGCCAGCGACGGCACGATCACCCCGGCGAGCTGGGCGCTCGCCCCCGGTCCCGCGAGGCTGCCGGCCAGCCGGTTCGGCACGTAGC
>NZ_VRVD01000749.1:0-2064 GCF_008040015.1 Methylobacterium sp. WL18
GTGAAGGCGCTCGCCGGCCAGACCGCGCTCGCCACCGACCGGATCACCGGCCAGGTCGGGTCGATCCAGGGGGCCGCCGCCAACACGGTCGGCGCCATCGCGTCGATCGGCGAGACGATCGCCCGGATGAGCGTCATCGCCTCCGAGGTCGCCCATGCGGCGGACCAGCAGGGCGCGGCCAGCCAGGAGATCGCCCGGGCCATCGCGGATGCGGCGGCGGATTCGCACAAGGTCTCGGAGAGCGTCGGAGGCGTGCGCGCCGCGGCCGCCTCCAACGAGGTGCAGGCCGAGCAGGTGCGTGGCAGCGCCTCCCGGGTGAGCACCGGGACCCGCACCCTGCAGCAGGCGATCGAGACCTTCCTGGGGCAGGTCCACGCTGCGTAAGGTTCGACCCGGTGCCTGAAACCGCATGTCGGGCGCCGGACAAGACAGCCAGGGCGCGCGCGACCGTCCTGAAAAGGCTGGCCAGCGGCCCGAGATGGATCGGGACCGCTCCCACGCCGAACTGTGGGGGCTGGCACTGCTGCGGCGCGCGATGGAAACGCCTGGACACGTCCGCGATCCTCCGGGGTTTCCGACGTCGCCGTTCGTTCCCAGCGGGACGGAGCGCGAACAGAATCGCCCGGGGTAGCGGAACAGGCCTGTCGCCAAGGCATGATCGGATCCAAGCGCGTCCTGCGTGCGAGCGCAGGCGGCCGCGCTGCCGATAGTGTCATATCCGGGCGCACCGGCTTTGTATTGTTTCTGAATACAATAAAAACGGTATCGCGGGTTCTATGATTGAAAATTAAACTTGTGTATATTTGAACGTAAATAAAAAAACAAATTCAGTATTGACAACTTTTACGTGTATTGACGGACCGAGTCTTTGGCTCGTATCTTTATACGAAGAGCCAAAGCAACGTCGCCGAACCGTCCCGCTATCCCATGTTTGCAGTGTCGATTTTTGATCCGGCGGGCTCGTTCCGTCAGGGCTGCGCGTCGCCATGCCGGAGACGGCTGAGTTTCGGCCCGGCGATCCGCCGGCGCTGAGGCTGCGGCGCGCAGATCCAACGCCTGGCGCATCGTCCCGAGCACTGGGTTCGCCTCGAACCCGGCCACGTGCCCAGTGATCTCGATCGCCGGACGGTCTCCTCACCCTTCGACATCGCCGTTTCCGCCTTCGGCCAGGCGCCTTGCCGCGACGCGATCGTGCGTCGGTCCAGAAGAGAACAGTATCGTGCTTCAGATGCGCAATTCCTTCGGCTTCAAGCTGGCGGCGGTCGTCGGCCTGTTGGGCTTCGTGGCTCTCGGCATCTCGGCCTTCGCCGTCCGGCAATCGCTGTGGGAGCAGGACCGCGCCGCCGCCACGGACCGGATCTGGAATGCCGGGCTTCAAGCCGGCGCCCTGAGACAGGCCATCGAGCACGCGGTCGTGCAGGCCACCGCCCTCTACACCGCCGAGGACACGCAGGAAGCGCGGACGCGTCTCTCCGGGCTGCAGGACGCCCTGGCGGCGGTGGAACAGGTGCAGGTGCCGTTCCTGGCGGCGATGGAGGATCAACTGCCGCCGGATCGGCGCCGCCGGTTCGACCTCTTCGTGAAGGAGTTCATCGCCTACCAGACCGACACGGCCGAGCTCGGCCTGACGATCTCGCCCAAGGCCGCCCTGATCCAGGCCACCGACGAATCCACGGTAAAGAACCGTGAACGCATGATTGCGGAGATCGGCGGCCTCGGGCGCGAGGTGCTGGCCCGCCTCAACGACCAGCGCGCGGCCGGCGTCATCGAGCAGCGCCGGGCGATCGTCGCCCTGATCGTGGCGCCGGCGGTGGCGCTCGCCCTGGCGCTGGCCGCCGCGATCTGGATCGCCGTCTCCCAGATCCAGAAGCCCCTGAGACGCCTGAAAGCCGCCATGCAGGCTCTGGCGGCGGACCGGCTCGACGACACGATCCCGTTCACCGAGCGCCAGGACGCGATCGGCCAGATGGCGCATGCCATCGCGGCGTTCCAGGCGGCGATGATCGAGCGGCGGACGCTGGACCACGACGCCCGGGCGCGGACGGCGCGCGACCTCGTCCGGGC
>NZ_VRVD01000074.1:0-13072 GCF_008040015.1 Methylobacterium sp. WL18
GCCTTGGCCCGGGCCTCGCGAGTCGCCTCGATGCGCCGCCGCAGCTTGCCGACGCTGAGCGAGGCGACGATGCCGCCTTCGGCCTCGATCGCCTGGAACGCCTCCCAGGCCGCCTCGGCGAGCTGGGCGGTCAGCGTCTCGAACCCGCCGGCACCGGCCGCCGGATCGCTGACCCGCGCCAGGTGCGATTCCTCCAGCAGAACGATCTGGCTGTTGCGTGCCACCCGCCGGGCGAAGGCGTCGGGCAGGCCGAGCGCGAGGGTGTAGGGCAGGACCGTGACGCTGTCGGCGCCGCCCATGCCGGCCGACGCGGCGGCCATGCCGGTGCGCAGGATGTTCACGAACGGATCGCGCCGGGTCATCATCCGCCATGCGGTCTCGGCGTGGAGGCGCAGGGGCTTCGGATCCAGCCCGCAGGCCTGCTCGATCCGGGCCCAGAGCCGCCGCATGGCGCGGAACTTCGAGACCGTGACGAACTCGTCGGCATCGGCGGCGAGCAGCACGGAGATCCGGTCGCGCGCCGTGGCGAGGTCGTGGCCGGCGGCCTCCAGGGCGCGCAGGTAGGTGACCGCGGTAGCGAGCACGGCGCCGAGTTCGGCCGCCTCGCCGGCGCCGGCCTCGTGGTAGGGGCGCCCGTCGGCCAGGAGGGCCCGGCCGGTGAAGCCCGCGGCTTCGAGGTCGGAGACGGTGTCGGCCAGCCGCGGGGCGATCTCGGACCAGACCGCGCCGAGGCTGCCGGTGGCGGCGAGCGTCCCCACCGGATCGATGCCGAGGTCGAGGTCGTAGGTCGAGAGGTCCTCACCGCGGCGGGCCGCGAGGTCCTTCACCAGGGCGGCGACTTCCAGGCCGCACGCGCCCGCGTCGAAGCGCAGGGCGATCAGCGGCAGCATCACGCCCTTCAGCACGGCGTCGAGATCCTCGACGCTCCGGGCGGTCAGGCCGTAGCCCCGGGCGCCGGCCGCGCCGGAGAACACCAGGGCCAGCGCGTCGGAGCCACCTTCGAGGTCGGTCATCGCCTGGGTGTTGGCAATCGCGATCTCGGGATGATCGACCCGCTGGGACACGCGCCAGGGGCCGGGCTCGCGGAAGGGTTGCGCAGTCGGCTCCGCACGCTCGTAGAGTGGCTCGATCCGCAGGCCGTCGCTCGTCCGGGAGACCAGCCGTTTCTCGAAGTCGGCGCCCTTCAGGACGCTGTCCACGAGGCCGAGCCAGCGCGCCCGGTCGGCGGGCTTGAACAGGTCGGCGAGCGGTGTGTCTTCCATCGGATCGTCTCCGGGCGCGGCGTCTTGTGCACCGCTTTCAGGGACTTGCCTCGCATGCCGCTCGCCCGGAGGCAATCGCCCGTTGGACGAGGATTGTTATCCGAGGATGATCAACCCGGCGAAGCCCAGGGCGCCGACGATGATCCGCCACCAGGCGAACAGCCGGAACCCATGGCGGGACACGTAGTCGAGCAGCACGCGGACCACGAACAGGGCCGAGACGAACGACACGATGAAGCCGATCACGATCAGGCCGACATCGTCTCGCGAGAGGAATTTGTAGTTGTCGAACAGGTCCTTGGCGAAGGCGCCGGCCATGGTCGGCATCGCCAGGTAGAACGAGAACTCGGTGGCCGAGCGCTTGTCGGCGCCCATCAGCATCGCGCCCACGATGGTCGCGCCCGAGCGCGACACGCCGGGGATCATGGCCAGGCACTGGAAGATGCCGATCTTCAGGTCCATCGGCAGGGAGAAGTCGTAGACGTCGGTCTTCTTCACCTCGAGGTCGGTGTCGTCGAGGACGAGCAGCACCAGGCCGCCGGCCACCAGCGTCGCGCACACGATCCACGGGTTGAACAGGTAGGCCTTGATCACCTTCGAGAAGAGGCCGCCGATGATCGCGGCCGGCAGGAACGCCACCAGGATGCCGATCACGAAGCGGCGAGCCTGCGGGTTGGTCGGGAGTGCGGTGGCGATGCCGACCAGGCGGCGGAAATACACCGTCAGGATCGCCAGGATCGCCCCGAGCTGGATCAGCACCTCGAAGGTGTTGTTGGGGGAGTGGAAGCCGATGAAGTGGCCGACCAGGAGCTGGTGACCGGTGGACGAGACCGGGATGAACTCCGTCGCGCCCTCGACCAGAGCGAGAAGGACCGCCTTCCCGATGCTTACCGGATCCATTGTCGAGCCTCGCGCCGCGGGCGCACGCCGGCCCGAACCAGGCGCGTCGCGAACCGTCCAAAGAATGTGCCCGGAGGCTTCGCCCATCAGGGTTGACGAGCGGTTACCGGAGCGGGCCGCGCGTGTTAAGGGCTCGGCAACGATCGAGCAATAACGCTCGCTCTGAAGTCCTGCGCGCCTAAATCCCACGCGCCGGGGCCGACGACCGGCGCGGGACTGTCCGCGCCGTCTGACCGAGCAGTCCTCACGGCCTCAATGGCGACCCTCTACCACTTCCCCTTCTGCGCGAACTCCCGGTTCATCCGTCTCGTGCTCGCCGAGATGGGTCTGGAACCGACGCTGTTCGAGGAGCGCCCCTGGGAGCGCCGGGACGATTTTCTGCTGATCAATCCGGCGGGCTCCACGCCCGTGCTGCTGGAGCAGACCGGTCTCGTCGTGCCGGGTGCCGGAGTGATCGCCGAATACCTGGACGAGACGAGGGGCCTCGGGCTTTCCGGCCGCCGCATGTTGCCGGACGACACGGTGGAGCGCGTCGAGGTCCGGCGTCTGCTGGACTGGTTCCTGATCAAATTCGATTCCGAGGTCACCGGCTACCTGGTCAACGAGAAGATCTCGAAGCGCTTCATGTCGGCGCACGAGGGCGGCGGCCCGCCGGACATGAACGCGATCCGGGCGGCGCGCACCAACGTGCGCTACCACCTCAAGTATATCGGCTACCTCATCGCGCGCCGGCGCTGGCTCGCGGGCGACAACCTGACCTATGCCGACCTGGCGGCGGCCGCCCACCTCTCGTGCGCCGACTATCTCGGCGACGTGCCGTGGGACGAGGACGAGATGGCCCGCAACTGGTATGCCCGGGTCAAGTCGCGGCCCTCGTTCCGGGGGCTGCTCGCCGACCGGGTGGCCGGCATGCCGCCGGCGGCCCATTACGCGGATCTGGATTTCTGAGCGCACGACGGACCTATCACGGTGCCGACCTGCGCCGCCTCGTCGAGGGGCGGGCGCGCCATCTCGGCTTCTGCGGGATGCGGGTCACGCGGCCCGACCGGCTCCCGGACCTGCCCGCGCGCCTGTCGTCGTGGCTGGAGGAAGGCGCCCACGGCACCATGGACTGGATGGCGGAACGCGCCGACCAGCGCGCGAGCCCGGTCGGCCTCTGGCCGGGCCTGCGCAGCATCCTGGTCTTCGCCATGAGCTACCGCCCGGACGACGATCCGCTCGACCTCGTGGCCATGAAGGAGCGCGGCGCGATCGCGGCCTATGCCCGCCGCCGGGACTATCACGACGTTTTGAAAGGCCGCCTGAAGGAACTCGGCGGCTACCTGTCCGCCAAGGGCGACGTCCGGGTGAAGGTCTTCTGCGACACCGCCCCGGTCATGGAGAAAACCCTGGCTGAGGCCGCCGGTCTCGGCTGGCAGGGCAAGCACACGGTGCTGCTCTCCCGGGAGCACGGCAACTGGCTGCTGCTGGGGGCGATCTACACCAGTGCCGAGTTCGAGGCCGACGAGCCCGGGCGCGGCCATTGCGGCTCCTGCCGGGCCTGCCTCGACATCTGCCCGACCGACGCCTTCCCGGCTCCGTACCGGCTCGATGCGCGGCGCTGCATCTCATACCTGACCATCGAGCATGCCGGGCCGATCGCGGCGGAGTTCCGGACGGCGATCGGCAACCGCGTGTTCGGCTGCGACGATTGCCTGGCGGTCTGCCCCTGGAACAAGTTCGCCCGGACCGCAGCCGATGCCCGCCTGGCCGCCCGGGCGGACCTCACGGCTCCGGCGCTGGCCGATCTAGCCGGATTGGACGACGCGTCCTTCCGGAAACTCTTCGCCGGCACGCCGGTGAAGCGCACCGGCCGGGACCGGTTCCTTCGCAACGTCATGATCGCGGTCGGCAATTCCGGGGATCCCGACCTCGCGGATGCGGCGATCGCGCGGCTCGCAGACGACTCGCCGCTGGTGCGCGGCATGGCGGTGTGGGCCTGCGGTCGCCTGCTGGAGCCAGCCACCGTTCAGGCACTGCGCCGACAGCACGAAGCCGCCGAGACGGATTCGCACGTCCGCGACGAGTGGAGTGCCGTCACCGCCTTGACGGAAGTCCGGGCCGGCGAGACATCCCCGGCATGAACCTCTTCATCTTCGGGCTCGGCTTCACAGGCCGGCGTTTCGCCGAGCGGGCGCGCGACCGCTTCCAGACGGTGCGGGCCACCGTCACCGACCCGGCGAGTGCCGCGCGCATCGCCGCCGAGACCGGCTTCACGATGCGGGCCTTCGGGCCGGAAGCCGACGATCCCCACATTGCCGATGATCTCGCCGACACCGATGCGCTCCTCGTCTCGGCGCCGCCGTCCGAGCGGGGCGACCCGGTGCTGCGGCGCTATGCGGACGCGATCGCGGCGAGCCGGGTCGGCTGGATCGGCTACCTCTCGACCATCGGCGTCTACGGCGACCAGGGCGGCGCCTGGATCGACGAGACCACGCCGGCCGCGCCGCGCAGCGCCCGCTCCCGGATCCGGCTCGAGGCCGAGGCGGCCTGGTTCGATCTCGGCGCCCGGACCGGCAAGGCCGTGCAGGTGTTCCGGCTGTCGGGTATCTACGGCCCGGGGCGCAACCCGATCGTTAAGCTGCGCGAGGGTCGGTCGCAGCGCATCGTGAAGGCGGGCCAGGTCTTCAACCGCATCCATGTCGACGACATCGCGACGACCCTGCTGGCCTCGCTCGACCGTCCGAGGCCGGGGGCGGTCTACAACGTCACCGACGACGAGCCGACGCCGCCGCAGACCGTGACCGAGCACGCCGCCGTGCTCGCCGGCTTGCCGCTGCCGCCGGAGATCGACTTCGAGACCGCCGACCTGTCTCCGATGGCGCGCAGCTTCTACGGCGAGAACAAGCGCGTGCGGAACCGGCTGATCCGGGACGAACTCGGCGTCGCGCTGGCCTACCCGACCTATCGCGAAGGGCTTGCTGCCTTGAAGGACGAGGCCTGATCAGGCTTCCAGGTGCCGCGGCCGGACGAGGCGACGGAGCAGGCCGCCGCGCGGGCCGGCGAGCATCGAGACGATGTAGAGCGCGCCGGCGGCGAGCACGATGGCCGGGCCGCTCGGCAAGTCGAGCTGGTAGGACAGGCTGAGCCCGGTCACGCTCGCCACCGCGGCGATCAGTATCGAGACCGGGATCAGGCCGCCGAGGTCGCGCGCCCAGAACCGGGCCGCCACGGCCGGCAGCAGCATCAGCCCGACCGCCAGCAGGGTCCCGAGCGCCTGGAAGCCGCCCACGAGGTTCACCACCACCAGCGCCAGGAAGGCGAGATGCACCGGGCCGCCGCTGCGGCTCACCGTGCGCAGGAACAGCGGATCGACGCATTCCATCACCAGCGGCCGGTAGATCGCGGCGAGCACCACCAGGGTCAGCGTGCTGATGCCGCCGAGCAGGATCAGCGCGGCGTCGTCTAGGGCCAGCACCGAGCCGAACAGGAAGTGCATCAGGTCGATCTGCGAGCCGCGTAAGGACACCAGCAGCACGCCGCCGGCCAGCGAGATCAGGTAGAAGGCCGCGAGGTTCGAATCCTCGCGCACCACCGTGGCCCGGGTGACCGCGCCGGCGAGCAGCGCCACCGCCAGACCGGCGACCAGCCCGCCGAGCGTCATGGCCGGCAGCGAAAGGCCGGCGACCAGGAAGCCGGCCGCGGCACCCGGCAGGATCGCGTGGCTCATCGCGTCGCTCATCAGACTCATCCGGCGCAGGGTCAGGAAGACCCCGACCGGCGGCGCCGAGACCGACAGTGCGAGGCAGCCCGCCAGCGCCCGGCGCATGAAGCCGAACTCCACGAAGGGTGCCAGCAGCGGTCCGAACGGATCGATCACGCCGCGTCCTCGTGATGATGGTCGTGGGCGTCCGGGCCGTGCGATCCGTGATCATGCCCGCGCGCGTCGTCTGTCCGAGGCCCGACGCAGACCGGGGCGTCCTCGTCCCAGGCTTCGGAGAGGTTGCGCGCCCGCGCCAGGTTCTCCGGCGTCAGAACCCGGGCGGTCGGCCCCCAGGCCACGGCTTCCCGAGCCAGCAGGAGCGTGGTCGGGAAATGCTCGCGCACCTGGGTCAGGTCGTGCAGGGCGGCGACGACGGTGCGCCCCTGGCCGTGCCAGATCCGGATCAGCGCCAGCAGGTCGTCGACCGTGCGGTTGTCGATGCCGGTGAACGGCTCGTCGAGGAGCATCACCGGGCAATCCTGCAGGATCAGGCGGGCGAACAGGGCCCGCCGGAATTGCCCGCCCGAAAGGGTGCTGATCGGGCGCGCCTCGAAGCCGCCGAGCCCGACCGCATCGAGGGCCGCCCCGATCTCCGGCCGACGCCGGCCAAGGCTGCGCCAGGATCCGGCCTTCCGCCAAAGACCCATGCCGGCGAGGTCCATCACGCTCAGCGGAAAGCTTCGGTCGATCTCGTCGGCCTGGGGCAGGTAGGCGAGGGCGCCCGAGCGATCGATATGCCCTTCGAGGCAGCGGATCTCGCCGGCCATCCCCTTGAGCAGCGTCGACTTGCCGGCCCCGTTCGGCCCGACCAGCGCCAGCAGGTCACCGGCGCGCACGGTTCCCGACAGGTGGTGGATTGCCGGATGCCGATCGTAGCCCAGGGTCAGGCCGACCAGGTGGATCGCATCCTGCATCGCGGGACGGTCGCTCATGCGGAGAGCGCCCAGGCGATCGCCAGCCAGACCAGGGCCGACAGCGCCACCGCCAGTGCGAGGCGCGGGCCGATGCCGCTGCGGAACAGAGATCGCGGAACCGCTTGGCGTGGGCTGGAAATCGGGGGCAAGACGTCCTCGTCGCGCGCTCGGGCCGGCGCGGGGACCGGTCGGGCTACTGGTGCGTTCCGGGGCCGCGGTGATACACTGTAACAAACCCGCCGGACAACCGGCGGTTTCGGGGTTGGAGCGATCATGCACCGTCACGAGGGTCACGACGCGTGCCAGGCGGGCGTCGGCGACATGCTCGCGCGGGCGGAAGCCGTCTGTCGCGAGCGCGGTCTGCAATTCACGCCGCTGCGCCGCGAGGTGATGGAAGCGGTGGCGGAGGCCGGGAAGGCCCAGGGTGCCTACGACATCGCCGAGAAGCTCAGCGCGCCGGGCAAGCGCGTGGCGCCGGTCTCGGTCTACCGCGCCTTGGACTTCCTCATGCAGCAGGGCCTGGTCCACCGGATCGCCAGCCGCAACGCGTTCATCCCCTGCGCCCACGGGCATGCCCCGGGGGAGGGGGTCGTGTTCCTGATCTGCCGCACCTGCGGCGGCGTCGACGAAGCTTCGTCCGAGGAATTGGAGGACGGTCTCGGCCGCACCTTGAAGCGGGCGGGCTTCACGCCGGCCCACAGCATCCTGGAAGTCGAGGGTGATTGCGGGGCCTGCCGGGAGCGTGCGCAGGAATCCTGAGGTGCGCCCCGGGTCGCTCAGCGCGCGTTCTTGTAGGCACGGCGCGAGACGATGGTCTGGACCATGATCTGGAGATCGAACCAGATCGACCAGTTGTCGATGTAGTGCAGGTCGCAGGCGACGCGGCGTTCCATGTCGAGGTCGGTCAGGGTCTCGCCGCGATAGCCGTTGACCTGGGCCCAGCCGGTGATGCCAGGGCGCACGTTGTGCCGCCTCGCGTAGAGCGCGATCCGACGCTCGAAGCTGCGGTCATGCGCCAGGGCGTGGGGGCGCGGGCCGACCAGCGACATCTCGCCCTTGAGGACGTTCAGGAGCTGCGGCAGCTCGTCGAGATTGGTCCGCCGCAGGATCGCGCCGACCTGGGTGATGCGGCTGTCGTTGCGGGTCGCCTGCTTGAACACCGCGTTGGCATCCGCCCGCATCGACCGGAACTTGAACACACCGAAGGGCTGCTGGTTGAAGCCGTAGCGCTTCTGGCGGAAGAAGACCGGGCCCGGGCTGTCGAGCTTGATCGCCACGGCGATGGCCGCGAGCAGCGGCGACAGCGACACCAGGGCGATCGCCGCCACCGTGAGGTCGAGGGCGCGCTTGAGCAGGATCTCGGTGACGTTGAGCGGCCGGCGACCGATATTGATGCCGGAGACGCCGCCGACCCGGGCGACCTGCATGTCGGGGAATCGGTCGAGGACGCTGCCTGGCCGCAGGTGCAGCGCGGACGGCACCCGCAGGAACGCGTCGATGCAGCGCTCCACCTCGGCGGTGTCGGTCCACGGCACCAGCACGAACACGTCGTCCGGGCGCAGGAACCGGACCACCGACACGGCGAGGTCGAGATCCTCCTGGAGCTGGTCGTGCCGCGACACGGTGTCGGCGCCCGGATCGACCCGGCGCAGGTAGCTGGTGCCGACGATCCGGGACCCGAGCTGCTCGGCCTCGTGGCTGGCGTAGAACCGGGCGATGTCTTCCTCGTAGCCCACGAGGTGGACGCGGCTGGCCGAGGCCGATCCCGCCGTCAGGCTCCGGCGGACCAGGCGGGTCGCCACGGTGCGGGTCAGCAGCAGAGCGGGCAGGCCGAGCAGGAACGCTGTGATCGAGACGATACGCGAATAGTCGTTGGTCGTCTTGGTCAGGAAGCCGACGACCAGCACCGCCGCCCAGGCGACCAGCCAGAGCGAGGCGATGCGCTGGACGTTCAGCTTCTGCGCCATGATGCCGTCGAGGCTGTAATCCTCGCGCAGGACGTTCGACGAGACGATGATGGCGCTGAGCAGCGCGGCCAGGCGCAGCCCGCGGAAGGCCGTCACCCACACGCTGTCGCCCGCGAAAGCGATCTGGTAGCCGAATTCCACGGCCAGGATGACGGCGACGATCGCCCCGATCTCGGCCACGGCGAGCGACGACGACATCGCGATCCGCGCGAACGCGCGACCGCGGCGTGGCAGGAGCGCCGACCACACGCTGCGACGGCGTTCGGCCGAGGTCGGCAGGGGCTGGAAAGTCTCCGGAACCCGCTCGTGAAACATGTTGCTTGCCACGTCCCGGTTTGATCGGACTTTGTCCCGGTCTGAAACACGAAAGATTTCAGCGCCGGCATCTGCCGATGACGGAGCAAGGGGTGAGCCGCGAAATCCGGTAGTCCGGCCGCTTCGGAGTGGCCGCCCATTTAGGCGAACGTCTGGCGGTCGGCAATACATGGTAAATGCTGAGTCACCAGAATACGGAGACATGCAGTGCGCGACCGTTCGACGGCTTGATACCAGCAGTTGCGTGGTAATGCCGGGACGTTGCTGAACGGTTGAATTTTGGCGGACTAAGAAGCTTGGCCGAGTCTCGCGGTATCCCGGACACAGGGGCGGCGCGGTGCCTGCGCGCGGCCGTCGACGGGGTCGCCCAACCTTACGTCGTCCCGCCGCCGGACCAGGTTTTGGTCCGGCGGCGGGTCATGAAGGCGGTGTTAGCAGCGTCAGGCGGTGGCGGCCTGCTTCGCGGATTCGGCGCCGCCGACGGTCTGCACCATCTCGAAGCCCTCGAATTGCGGGTGCCCGAGATAAAGCGGCTTGGTCGACGGGGCCCGGCTGTGCGCCTTGCGGAACTGCTCGGAGCGCGTCCAGGCCTCGAACTCGGCGCGCGAGCGCCAGACGGTGTGCGAGGCGTAGAGGACGTGATCCTCCTGCTCCGGCCCACGCAACAGGTGGAACTCGACGAAGCCCTCCATCTCGCCGAGATGGCTGTCACGCCCGAGCCAGACGGCCTCGAAGTCCTCGGTCGCATCCTTAACGACCTTGAAGCGATTCATCGCGATAAACATGCTGTTCTCCGTTGAGAGGCTGAATTTAGGCCCCGAAGCCGGTCCGGGCGAGCCCTGCTGCGGCGACGCGGCGCGCGCGAAGCACTGCGCAGACTTATCCGATCGACATTTCAGCAACAATGTTTCGAAGATACGTCGGGTTAAACCACAAGATGTATGCTTAGACTTGCGGAGCTTAACAACTTGGTGTCCAATTGCCGGACGGTCCATATTGTGTCGCAGTCGGGGTGTAGGCCGATTGCTATAGCGCTCACGGTCGACGCGAAATTTTGTTCGGCAAACGGGAGCAAGTGACAATAAGGGCTTAGAGCCGTTGCCGTTTGCAATGCATTCGGTTGCTGCTCTAGCGTGCGACACCGCACGTTAGGTATAGGCGCGTTATGAGATCGAGGGTCGGACGGTGAAGCGGCGCGATGGCGAGGCGGGAACACCGGATCCGCAAGGGGACGCTGTTCAAAGCGCGGACAAGGACGTGACCAGTCAGATCATGCCGAAGCAGACCACCGACGTCGATCGACTGGTCGGTATTCGCATCACCGCGTTGCGGAAGGCCCGCGGCCTCAGCCAGACCGCGCTCGGCAACGCCGTCGGCGTCACGTTCCAGCAGGTCCAGAAATACGAGAAGGGCCAGAACCGGGTCGGTGCGGGCCGGCTGCGCGAGATCGCGCGCCTGCTCGAGGTGCCGGTGTCGGCCTTCTTCGAGGAGAGCGAGCTCCGCGAGAACGCCCAGGAGGACGTGTTCGGCTTCCTCAGCGCCCACGGGGCGATCGAGCTGCTGCGCGCCTACGCGTTGATCGAGGACGAGCAGATGCGCCGCGACGTCCTCGCGCTGGTCCGGAGCGCCGCGCGGCTGGCGCAGGCCCGCACCGCACCGCCCTCAGCCGATCCGGTCTGAACGGTTTCCACCGGGGCGGTTCCGCACGCGCGGCGTGATCGAATGGATCGCGTTTCGGCCCCGCCGATCCGGCACCCGCACGCCGATCGACGCTCAGACCTCCTCGGCCGCGATCAGGTGGAAGAAGCTTCCGCCCGCTAGGCCGACCCGATGCCCGGCCAAGCCCTGATCCGTGCCTTCCGCATCGGTGACGCGGGCGAGGGCATCCGCCTCCGCGGCGGACGGTGACAGCTCGCTGGCATAGTGGAACTCGTGGCCCACGACCCGGGTGCCCCGGCGGCCCAGCGGACCGTCGCTGCTGAGGCGGGCGACGCGATAGCCGAGATGCAGCTTGCGCTTGCGGTACGAGGTGGCGACCGGCAGCAGCCCCGCCATGGCGTGGGTGGTGCCATCCGCATCCTCGAGTGTCCGACCCAACACCATGTAGCCGCCGCACTCCCCGTGGACCGGCCGTGTCGTCGCGAAGGCGCGCAGGCCGTCGAGGAAGCGGGTCGCGGCAGCGAGTTGCCCGGCATGCAGCTCCGGATATCCCCCCGGCAGCCAGCAGGTGTCGCACGAATCCGGCGGTGCTTCGTCGGAAAGGGGCGAGAACGGGACGATCTCGGCCCCGGCCAGCCGCCATCCGACTTCGAGGTGCGGGTAGAGGAAGCTGAACGCCGCGTCCCGGGCCACCGCGATCCGCTGCCCGGGTGGTTGCGGCAGCACGCCGACCGACGACGGGGCGCTGCCGCCGGCGCAGGCGATCACGGCATCGAGGTCGATACCCGCTTCCGCCAGGTCGGCGAGGCGGTCGAGCCGCGCCTCCAGGTCGGCGGTCTCGCCCGCCTGGACGAGGCCGAGATGGCGCTCGGGCAGGACCAGCTCGGCATCGCGCATCAGGGCGCCGAGCACCGGGAGGCCGGCACGTTCCATGCCGGCCTCGACCAGCCGGCGGTGGCGGGCGCTCGCGACCTTGTTGAGGATCACCCCGGCGATCCGGATCCGCGGGTCGTAGAGCGTACAGCCGAGCGCCACGGCGGCGGCCGATTGCGCCGCGCCGGAGACGTCGATCACCAGCACCACGGGCCAGCCGTAGCGGGCCGCGATGTCGGCGTTCGCCCCGGTCCGGTTCTCCGCGGCCCGGACGCCGTCGAACAGGCCCATCGAGCCCTCGGCGACCACGATGTCGGCCTGCGCCGCCGTCTCGCCCGCCAGCGCGTCGAGGAGCCCGGGCGGCATGGCGAAGCTGTCGAGGTTGAAGCTCGGCTGGCCGGTCGCCGCCCGGTGGAAGGCGGGGTCGATGTAGTCCGGCCCGCATTTGGCGCCGCGCACGCGCAGGCCCCGCCGGGTCAGCGCCCGCATCAGCGCGAGGGTGACGGTGGTCTTGCCCGAGCTCGAGCGCGGGGCCGCGACCAGCAGTCCGGGGGCGCTCATGCCGCGCCTCCCACGGTACCGCCCGGTCTGTAGCGTCGGTCGTAGTCGGGGGCGTAGAGCGCGCTCTCCCGGAAGTCGGCCGCGCCGAGTGCCGGCCCGACGAGGATCAGGGCGGTGCGTTCGAGGCCGGCCTCCGCCACGAGGGCGGGGAGCCCGGCGAGGTCGCCGACCAGCGCCCGCTCGTCCGGCCAGGAGGCGCGGAACACAGCCGCCGCCGGGCAGGACGCGCCGTAGAATGGGATCAGCTCGGCCGCGACCTTCTCGATCACGTGGATCGAGAGATGCACCGCCAGCGTCGCCCCCGTCGCCGCGAAGGCGGCGAGCGTCTCGCGCTCCGGCATCGCGCTTGCCCGGCCCGAGGTGCGGGTCAGCACGACCGATTGTGAGACGCCCGGCACCGTCAGCTCCCGGCGCAGCATCGCGGCTGCGGCCGCGAAGGCCGGGACGCCCGGCGTCACCGTGTAGGCGATGCCGAGCCGGTCGAGCCGGCGCATCTGCTCGGCGAGCGCGCTCCAGATCGAGAGGTCGCCCGAATGCAGCCGCGCCACGTCGTGCCCGTTCGCCTCCGCGGTCTCGATCTCGGCCATGATCGCGTCGAGATCGAGGGGTGCGGTGTCGACGATGCGGGCGCCCGGCGGGCACCAGCCCAAGATCTCGGGCGCCACCAGCGATCCAGCGTAGAGGCAGACCGGGCAGGCCGCGATGCGATCGCGCCCGCGCACCGTGATCAGGTCGGCGGCGCCCGGTCCGGCGCCGATGAAGTGGACGGTCATGGGTGCCGAGCGGTGTTGTGCGGGATCGCGAGGGCGCAGGTTGCGCCGGCGCTGGCGATGCGGGGAAGGGCGAGGCGGCTCTCGGGACCCGCCGCCGCCAGGGCGG
>NZ_VRVD01000750.1:0-2058 GCF_008040015.1 Methylobacterium sp. WL18
ACCTCGTCCGGGCCGAGCGGCTGGCCGCGGCGACCCAGGCCTTCGACGCCGAGATGCAGCGGACGGTGGCGGATCTCGCGGCTTCCGCGGACGCCATGCAGGCCTCGGCCGACGCGCTATCGGGTCTGGCGGGCGAGACGACCGCGCAGGTCGCCGTCGTGGCGGAGGCGTCCGATCAGACCGCCGGTGTCGTGGTCAGCATCGCCAGCGCCGCCGAGGAGTTGTCGGTCGCGGCCCGGGAGATCGAGAGCCAGGTCCGGCACACCAGCGAGATCGCCTCGACGGCGCTCTCGGATACGCAAGGGCTGGTGGCGACGGTGACGACCCTCTCGCAAGCCGCGGACGACGCCGGCGCCGTGATCGCGCTGATCCGCGCCGTCGCCCAGCAGACCAACATGCTGGCGCTCAACGCCACCATCGAGGCCGCCCGGGCCGGCGCGGCCGGACGGGGGTTCGCCGTGGTCGCCACCGAGGTCAAGGACCTGGCGGCGCAGACCGCGCAGGCGACCGACCGCATCGCCCATCACATCGGGGCGATCCAGGCGGCTGCCGCCGATACGGTCGGGGCGATCGGCTCGATCGGCACGGTGGGCCAGACGATCGCGCAGATGAGCTCCATCGCCTCCGAGGTCGCGGTTGCGGCGGACCAGCAGGGCCAGTCGAGCCAGGTGATCGCCCGCGCCATCACCAGCGCGGCGACGGATTCCCGGAAGGTCTCCGACAGCGTGGCGGGCGTGCGCGCCACCGCGGCCTCCAACGAGGTGCAGGCCGAGCATGTCCGGACGAGCGCCCTGCAGGTGAATGCCGGGACCCACAGCCTGCAGCGGGCGATCGAGACGTTTTTGGCCCAGGTCGCCGCGGCCTGACGGCATCGTCCTGAAAGGCGGAAGGCCCTTCGAGGGAGTCGACAGGGGGGCGGCCGCCATGTCGGCGTTCGCGACGCGGGACATCCGCCGTCTCGACGGCACGAAGACCGGGCGGCGGAAGCGTGCGTGCTGTATCTCGGAAGATCGATGGAGGCCTCGCCCGGAATCGAACCGGGGTGCAAGGATTTGCAGTCCTCTGCGTAACCACTCCGCCACGAGGCCCCTCGTCGCGACGCCGTGGCGCCGCCCTCGGAGCCTGGCGGCCGGCTCCGGGTGGGGGTCTCTAGCAGAGGTGGGCGGCGGCAGGCAACGGTCGCGATGCGGCTTCCGCGCAGGAATATGCGGGCCGATCGGCGCGGGACCGGCCCTTGGCCCGACGGAGAGCCTTTCAGCTCTGCCAGACCCGGGGCATCGGCCGATCGCGGTACCCGGCCAGCACCCGGCCGACGAGGCCGCGCAGGGGGCCGACCCCATCGGCCAGGGCGCGGATGACGAGTTGGCCGTTCCAGGCGCTCGCCGCGGCCTCGATCCCCGGCACCGCGGCCTGTTCGACCAGGGCGCGGGCTTCGTCCAGGCGTTCCTCCGCGCCCTCTGAGACGTCCAGCAGGGTCGCGCAGGCCCGGGCTCCGCCGCCGATCGCCGGACGGGCGAGACGATCGGAGATCGGGCCTTCGAGGACGAGGCTGTCGGCGTAGACGAGCCGCCCGGCCCGGCGCACGCGCCAGGCATCCGCGAACAACCCCGCCTCGATCCGCTCGCCCCGGGCGGCGCGGCCGAAGGCCACGATCTCGACGGCCAGCAGAGCCGCGCCCTCCGCGAGGTCGGCCTCGAAGCGCCGCCGCACCCGGGCGCGATCGAACAGGATCGTCTCCTGCGGCAGCCAGGCCAGCCGGGCGCCCTCCCCCAGTGTGACGCGGTTCTCGATCCGGCTCACTGGCCCGTCCGAGCGGTAGATTTTCTCCGCCGCCGTGGTGGTCAGCACGAGGTCGGCCGACGGGGCGAGGTCCAGCGCGATCGTGAAGGCGTCGCCGCACGCGACACCGCCGGCGGTGTTGACCAGCACCGCCTCCAGCGCCCCCTCCCCGCGGGGGAAGCGCAGCCGCGACGGGCCGGATTCGGCAAGGTCGAGGATGCGGGTCGGACCCGTTCCCCCGGCTGGTCCGGCCCGCAGATGGACGCGCCCGTCCGAGCG
>NZ_VRVD01000751.1:0-2056 GCF_008040015.1 Methylobacterium sp. WL18
GCCCGGGTCCGCTCGGCCACGACGGCCCGCCACGCCTTCGGCGCGAGATAGAGGCCCTCGCCGCCCTCAGCGCGACCGCCACGGGGCGCACGGCGAGCGCCCGCCTCCTCCATCTGCTCGTAGAAGGCGTCGACCCGGGCCTGCGTCCCGTCCTCGACGACCAGGCGAGCCCCCGGCACGTAATCGAGCAGGGTGACGAGACGCGGATAGTAGCGCTCCAGTCGGTGCTCCTGCCCGGTGAAGGGCTTGAAGCTCTGGCCGGAATCCGGGGCGAGGACGATCTCGGTGGCCGGGTCGATCACCAGATCCGCGACCTCGGCGACGGAGCGCTGCGAGATCGGATCGTAGGAGCGGATCGCGGTGACGCGCCCGTCCGCGTGCTCGATCCGGCAGGGCCGCGGGGCGGCGGCGGGAAACACCTCGACGGTGCGACCCCGGACGGCGATCTCGCCGGGCTCGTCGACCCGCTCGTCGAGGATGTAGCCGAGGCGCTTGAGGTCGGCCATCACGGCGGCGACGTCGAGCGGATCGCCGACCCGAAACGTCACCCGGGCATCGGCCCAGGTCTCGGGCGGGGGCACGCGCTGGATCAGCGCCGGAGCCGTGGTCAGCACGAAGCCCGGCAGGGCGTCGCGGTCGGTCAGCCAGCGCATCACGGCGGCCCGGGCGCCCATCGTGGCCCGCGACGGCGATGCGTGGTCGAGCGGCAGGCAATCCCATTCCGGGTAGACGGCGACCCGGATGTCGGGATCGAGGGCCTTGAGCGTGGCGGCCAGCTCCTCCAGCCGCCTTGCATCCCGGGCGACGTGGACCAGGGGGGCCGCGTCCTCGGCCAGATCCAGCAGCGCCACCGCGAGCGCCCCCGTGGGCATCAGCGGCGCGTCCTCGGTCTCCTGGTGGGCGACCGTCTTCGTCCTGCGCTTGGCCATGCTGATCCGAACCTGTCCCGGATCCTGCAAACGCCGGTCGGCGGTCAGGGCTCCCGGCCGCGCCGGTCCGATTCACAGACGCGATGCCGCATTCGAAAAGGCTTGCGTCCGAGACTCTCGGGCCTCCGGGATCAGGCCTCGTCCAGCCAGAGATCGCCGCTCGCCCGCGGGGCGCGCAGCACGTGGCGGGCACCCTCGGTGAGCGCCCGGTCGGGGCCGGGCTGGCGCAGGTAGGTCGCGAGGTCGCGGGTCAGGCGCTCCAGCGGGTGGTCGCGCAGGAAGCCCTGCAGGCCGACCGAGCGCTGCGCCCGTTCCAGCAGGTCGAGCCCGGCGCGCTCCACCGCGAGGCGCGCGAGGTTCACGTAGGCGATGATCCCGTCCGGGTCGCCCTCTTCGCCCACGACCGCGGCCGCCCGCGCCACCCAGAGGCGCGCGGTCTCGGCCGCGATCACGCCCTCGCCGAGGCGGGCGAGCTGATGCGGGTCCTCGCCGCGGCCGGTGGCGACGAGATGGCCGCGCCATGCGTCGAGCAGCGCCTCCAGGCCGCCGAGCTGCACCGCGAGGAAGCGCCACGCGCCCCCCGAGAAATGCGGCTGCACCTGATAGTCGTCGGGCCCACCCACGCGCGTGAAGCGGTCGGCGCCGAGCCCGGTGAAATCCACGGTGCCTGTCGCCGAGGCGCGCATCCCCTGCGCGCGCCAGGCCGACAGGTCCGCCCGCTCGCCGGGTTCGAGGGCGACGACGATCATCTGCGACCCGGGGGAGTCGGGCTGCGCGGTCACGAGGGCGCGGGTCACGAACCCGGCCCCCGACGCGAAGGTCTTCACGCCCCTCAAGGTCGGGGCGCCTCCGGTGGAATCGATCTTGAGGCCGTTGCCCGGCGGCTCGGTGTTCCAGACCCCGAACAGGTGGCCCTGGACGGCATCGGCCAGCAGGGCGCTGCGCGCCTCGCCGTCGGCATAGCGGGCAACGAGCTGCACCGCGTTGACATGGCCCTCGTACACGCGCCCCAGCGCGAGGCTGCCGGCCCCGACATGGGTGAGCACGGCCTGAAGAATTGCACCGTCCGGCTCCTCGCCGAGGCCCGCGCCGCCCTCGCGGCGGGGGACCGGCGCGGCCAGCAGGCC
>NZ_VRVD01000752.1:0-2054 GCF_008040015.1 Methylobacterium sp. WL18
GCCGCTTCCACCCGCCGTCGCGGCCCTGCCGGCGCCCGTGAAGGCCTGCGCCGGGAGCTATCGGGCCGGAAAGGCCCCGAAGGACACGCCCAGCATCGTCTCGTTTCCCGTACTCTTCACGGGGACCGCCCCGCCCACCGTCGAGGCCGGCGGCCCGGTGCGCTGCGCCCCGACACCGTGAAGGCGATCTCCCCGTGAGGGCGGGTCTCACTTTGACAGCATGCCTGCCCCGTCATCGAACCATCACGCCAAGCCCGCATCCGGGGCCATCCTACCGAGGAACCGCCGTATGATCTCTCGCCGTCACGCCCTCGCCGCTGCGCTCGCCCTGTCGGTCCTGTCCGCCCCCTCGGCCATGGCCGAGCCGACCATCGGCCTCGCCGAGCGCCGGGCGATCGCGGCCTACCGCCAAGACCGCTACCCCGCGCAGGAGAAGGCGATCCAGAGGGCGGCGGGCTTCGCCGTGCCGGTGGAGATGGCGTGGGACGACCTGACGCTCCCGGGCGACGCCAAGTACTATTCCGACCCGGACTATTTCGAGAAGACGATCTTCGAGCCCCTCGCCGCTGGGCTGAAGGAGGTGGCCAAGGACAAGATGGGCCGCGACGCCCTGGCCGCGAAGCTCAAGACCATCCGCGTCCGCTTCGACGAGAACACCGCGCCGGCCTCGAACTACGCAAAGCGCCTCACGTTCGACGGCGGGGTCCTCGACGTGAACTGGCGGCCGTTCACCAACGTCACCGACTCGAAGGAACGGGCCGAGGCCGTGGTGAAGCTGCTGGAGAAGGGCCTCTGACGGTGCGTGATATCGCCCTGAGACTCGCCGCCCTGCTCGCCGCCTGCGGCGCGGCCGATGCGCAATCACAGCAGAACATCCTGGTGGATCCCGCGGGTGGCGCGATGGACAACTACCGCACGGTGGCCCGCCTCGCCGACGTGCCGTTCGCGAGTCTCGGCCCCGGATCGCGCGTGCTGGTCCGCGGCGGGAACTACGGCGACGTGGCGGTGATCGGCGCCCGCGGCAGCGCCGAGGCGCCGGTCACCGTGGCGGCCGTCGCCGGGACCAAGCCTGTCCTGTCGAACTCGGTGGTGTTCGAGAACGCCGCCTACGTCACGGTCTCCGGCCTGACCGTGCAGGGCGCGGTCAATTCCGGCTTCATCATCCGCCGCGGCTCGCACCACGTGACGGTGGCGGACTCCACGGTGTCGAAATCCGGTCTCGGCATCTGGATCGGCGACGGCGCCGGGGCCGGCCACCGCATCACCGGCAACACGCTCTCCGACAACAAGACCCACGGGGTCGCCGTCGACGTGATCAACGTGCCGCCGGAGGATCCGAGCTACATCCTGGCCAACACGGTGACCGGCAACGGCATCCACGGGATGGAGATCAACGGGTCGGGCTACGTGGTCGAGGGCAACCGGGTCTCGGGCAACGGCGTCGGGATGTCGGGCACCTCCGGCATCCACGTCTACGCCAAGGACGCCGCCCAGGACGCGGGCGACCGCAACACCATCCGGTACAACATCGTCACCGGCCAGAAGGAAACCACCGGCCAGGACGGCAACGGCATCCAGATCGACCAATGGTGCGACGGCAACACCGTCGCGTTCAACGTCGCCACCGACAACGACGGCGCCGGCCTCAACCTGTTCGACGCCGGCTCGAACACGGTGGTGAACAACACCGTCACCGGAAACATGCGCGATTCCGGCGGCAAGCACGTCTACCGCGGCGAGATCGTGCTGGCCTCGGACTACACCAAGTCGATCGATCGCACCGCGGGCAACCGGGTGCTGAACAACATCGCCTTCGCCACCCGGCCCGGCATCGCGGCCATCGCGGTCGAGGCGACCACCGCCGACAACGGCAACGCGATCGGGCCGAACTTCATCGGCAGCAGCGTCGGGGCCCCGCTCTATCGCTGGGCCGTCACGGCCACCAGCGACGGGGCGAGCCTGCCTCTGAACGGGCAAGGCCCCGATCTCGCCGGCACACCCGCCTTCCGCGACCGCGCGGCCCCGTTCGCGGACGGCCTCGCGCTGACCAAGCC
>NZ_VRVD01000753.1:0-2047 GCF_008040015.1 Methylobacterium sp. WL18
ACCCCGCCCAACCTTGAGGACCTGCTCCGGCGCGGGCAGGATCGCCTGCGCGGCCTGATCCCGGGCGGCGGCAACAGCGGCAACGGCTATGGCGGCGGAAGCCCGAGCGGCATCGGCGGCGGCCGCAGCGCCGCGGTGATCGCGGGGCTTGCGGTCGCGGTCTGGCTCGCTACCGGCTTCTACACCGTCTACCCGCGCCAGGTCGGCATCGAGACGATCTTCGGCCGCTACGTCGGCACCAAGGGCGAGGGCCTGCGCTACAACTTCCCCTATCCGATCGGCGGCGTGGTCAAGCCGGATGTCGGCTCGCAGAACTCGATCCAGATCGGTTTCCGCGCCGGGCCCGGGGGCCAGGGCCGCAACCGCGACGTGCCGGACGAGAGCCTGATCCTCACCGGCGACGAGAACATCGTCGACCTCGACTTCGAGGTGCAGTGGCGGATCAACCCGCTCAAGGCCTCCGACTTCGTGTTCAACCTCCAGAACCCCGAAGGCACCATCAAGGCGATCTCCGAGAGCGCGATGCGTGAGGTGATCGGCCGCCGCAACATCCAGGCGATCCTGACCAACGAGCAGTCGAGCATCGCCCAGGAGGTCAAGGAGATGGTCCAGAAGGCGCTGGACGAGTACGGCGCCGGCGTCCGCATCGAGGTGGTGCAGCTCGTCTCGGTGAACCCGCCGCCGGAAGTCCGTCCGGCCTTCATCGACGTGAACGCCGCCCAACAGGACGCCGACACGGCACAGAACGAGGCCAAGACCTACGCCAGCCGCGAAGTGCCGCAGGCGAGGGGCCGGGCGTCGCAGATCTTCCAGCAGGCCGAGGCCTACCGGACGAAGGCGACGGCCGACGCGACCGGCCAGGCCGCGCGCTTCAGTGAGGTCTACGCCTCCTACAAGGCCGCGCCGGCCATCAGCCGCGAGCGGCTCTTCCTGGAGACGATGGAGAAGGTTCTGGGCTCCGTGAACAAGGTGATCATCGACCAGAACGGCGCACAGCCGGGCTCGGGCGCCGCAGCGGGCGTCCTGCCGGTGTTGCCGCTCACCGAGTTCGGGGCCCGCGCCCAGTCCCCGGCCGCCACGGGAGCCGCCCGATGAAACAGGCTCTCCGCACCGGCCTGATCGCCATCGCGGCGATCGTCGCGATCGGGCTCTACGCCTCGATCTTCACCGTCGGCCAGATGCAGCAGGCCCTCGTCCTGCAGTTCGGCCGCGTCCGCGCCGTGCTCAACGCCACCGGCGAAGAGAAGCCCGGCCTCTACTTCAAGGTGCCGTTCGTCGAGAACGTCGTGATCTTCGATAAGCGCGTGCTCGACCTCGACTTGCCGGTGCAGACGGTGCTCACCGCCGACCGGCAGAACCTCGAGGTGGACGCCTTCGCGCGCTACCGCATCCTGGATCCGCTGCGCTTCTACCAGGCGGTGGGCAATATCGGGCTCGCCAACCAGCGCCTCGCCAGCTTCACCAATTCCGGCCTGCGCAACGTGCTCGCCCGCTCGACCCGCGACGCCATCGTCAAGACCGAGCGCGGCCAGTTGATGCACCAGATCCAGGAGGACGTGAACCGGCAGGCCAAGGCGCTCGGCATCGAGATCGTCGACCTGCGCATGACCCGGGTGGACCTTCCGGCGCAGAACTCGGCCGCCGTCTACAAGCGGATGAAGACCGAGCGTGAGCGCGAGGCCGCCGACATCCGCGCCAACGGCGACCAGAGCGCCGCCACAATCCGCGCCAAGGCCGACCGCGAGGTCACCGTGATCCTCGCGGAGGCGACGCAGAAGTCCGAGCAGCTGCGCGGCCAGGGCGACGCCGACAAGAACCGGATCCTCGCCGAGGCGTTCGGCAAGGACCCGGACTTCTTCAGCTTCTACCGCTCGATGCAGGCCTACGAGACCGGGCTGAAGGGCTCCGACACGCGGCTGGTGATCAGCCCCAGCTCGGACTTCTTCCGCTACTTCAGCGACCCTCAGGGTCGGGCGACGGCTTCGGCGCCGCGTACGCCCCGCGGGCCCACGGACCCGACCGCCTCGACGGGCGCGACGCGCTGACC
>NZ_VRVD01000754.1:0-2046 GCF_008040015.1 Methylobacterium sp. WL18
GCGCGGGCCTGGGCGGCGGGCAGGTTGCGGTTGGGGGCGAGCCGCGAGGGCGCCTGCACGAGGCCGCCGAGCATCGCGGCCTGGGCCAGCGACACCTCCTTGGCGGGCTTGCCGAAGTAGCGCTGCGCCGCGGCCTCGACGCCGTAGGCGCCGGCGCCGAAATAGACCCGGTTCAGGTACAGTTCGAGGATCTCGTCCTTGCTGTACTTGTGCTCCAGCCACAGGGCGAGGATCGCCTCCTGGATCTTTCGCGAGGCCGAGCGCTCGGGGGTCAGGAACAGGTTCTTGGCGAGCTGCTGGGTCAGCGTCGAGCCGCCCTGCGCGACGCCGCGGCGCGTCAGGTTCTGGCCGATCGCCCGGAGGATGCCGACCGGGTCGACGCCGAAATGCTGGTAGAACCGCCGGTCCTCGATCGCCACGAAGGCCCGGGGCAGGTAGGGCGGCAGCTCCTTGATCGAGACCACCCGGCCGCCGGTCTCACCCCGGTTGGCCAGCAGCGAGCCGTCGCTCGCCAGGATGGCGATGTTGGGCGGGCGCTTGGGCACCGCGAGCTGGTCGATCGGCGGCAGCTGCGAGGCATGGTAGGCGATGAGGCCGGCGACGCCGATCACCGCCCACAGGCCGAGCACCACGCTGCCGTAGGCGATCCGGCTGAGCCACGAGCGCCGGCGCCGGCCGGACTTCTTTTGGGTCCGGCGTGGCGCCGTCTTGGCCGGAGCCCGCGCCGTGTCGTCCGCTCGCTTGCCCACGCGTTCCCCTGTCCCGGCCCGGTCTTCCCGGGACAGGCGCAGGTCGAGTTCGCCGCGATCCCGGACGCGCCCTTCGGGCACGTCGAAATTCGGCTCCATCCTGCCCCGACCCTTGGCCATGCATCCCGTCTTCGAACGATCCGAAACCAGCGCGCGCGTGCGTTGCGGCGTAGCCCGGTTACGGCACGCTAAATGCGGCGGTTTAAGGGGTCGTTAGCGTTCCGTTCAGCAACCCACCCTCGGGGCGCGGGTGCTCCGTTGTCTTCAACCGGCCGCCGTCGGATCCTGGCCCAGCACCCGCCGGGCCTCGGCGAGGAGCACCGGGTGCCGGACCGATTGCGGGCCGGAATCCGGCGTCTCGCGGCCGAGACGGGCGATGCGCGCCGTGAACAGCTTCCGGCGCAGGCCGAACCGGCCGATGCTGGCCGTAAGCGCCAGCAAGACGACCCGCACGGCCTCGGTGCGCTCCCGCTCGTGGACGATCTCGGTCTTCAGTGCCTCCTCGCGCCGCAGGGCCGCGTCGAGTTCGAGCCGGACGGCGGCCCGGCTCGCTTCGTCCCGGCGCGCGGTCTCCAGCTGGATCCGGCATTCCTGCAGCGCGCTGAGGATCATGAGCTCCTGCGCCGACGCATCCCGCATTGAGTCCTCCCGGCGCACCGTCGCCCGGTAATCAACCCGGCACGCGCCCGATCCTTGTCATGAAAATTCGGCCCCGACCTGCGAAGGCGTCGAAGGGCGGACCGTCGGTGAGGCTCGCCTTACCGATGCGGGGCGCCGGCTGGAAGGCACCGCCCCGGGATATCGAGGCCGCGACCGTCGGCCAAGCCGGGATCGACGCCGTGCGTTGCAGGATTGCCGTGACCCGGTTGTGTCAGGGTCGGCTTTATCCTGGCGAGGCCGCAGCGGCGGCGCATCGACCGGCATGATACAAACGCGTATTGAGTTTCAGCCAGGGATAGCAGTCTCCGCGCGCTATCGGGCCTGTTAACCGCCCTGCCGCATTGTTCACTCCGCGCGCCCGGGAGTCGCGGGCCGGGACCGGAGGGAAGGTGCGATGACGGAGGATCGCCGCGGGGCATTCCGCAAGAACGCCTTCACGTTCGGTACCCTGCTGCTCGCCTGCGGCGAAGTCGGCTGCCTCGTCTGGGACGCCACCGAGACCGGCGCGCAGATCGAGGTCGAGGACGACCAGGCCGTGCCGGACCGCTTCCCGCTTCGTCTGACGGACGGGGCCGACCCGCGGCCGGCCGCCGTGGCGTGGCGCCGCAGCCGCCGGATCGGCATCGCGTTCGAGGGG
>NZ_VRVD01000755.1:0-2046 GCF_008040015.1 Methylobacterium sp. WL18
CAAGGCGCGAGCAGCGCGCCGCTGCCTCCGCGACCCTCGCCTCCGGGGTGCAGACCCTGACGGTCGAGGCGGACGAGGCCGGCATGCGCATCGACCGATTCCTCACCGCGCGCTTCCCGCTCCTGCCCTTCACCCGGGTGCAGAGCATCGTCCGCAAGGGCGAGCTGCGGGTCGACGGCAAGCGCGCCAAACCGAACGACCGGCTGGAGCCCGGCATGAGCGTGCGCGTGCCGCCGCTGCGTCTCGATCAGCCGACCGAGCGCCCGCGCAGCGCCGCGCGGGAGCAGGACGACGCCGAGTTCATCCGCTCGCTGATCCTCTACGAGGATGCCGACATGATGGTGCTCAACAAGCCCTTCGGTCTTGCGGTCCAGGGCGGGTCGGGCACCGTCCGCCACGTCGACGGGCTGCTCGCCGCGCTGACCGGCCCGGACGGCCAGAAGCCGCGCCTCGTCCACCGGCTCGACAAGGATACGGCCGGCTGCCTGATTGTCGCCAAGACGAGGCTGGCGGCCGCGACGCTGGCAAAAAGCTTCCGCTCGCGGGCCGCGCGCAAGATCTACTGGGCGCTCACTGCGGGCGTGCCGCGGGTGCGCCAGGGTCGGGTCTCGACCTATCTCGCCAAGGACGAGCCGACCGACGCCGATGCGCGCATGCGGGTGGCCAAGCACGGCGACGAGGGCGCCAGTCACGCCCTGACCTATTACGCGATGGTCGATCAGGCTGCCCAGAAGCTGTCGTGGCTGTCGTTCAAGCCCGTGACCGGGCGGACCCATCAGCTGCGTGCTCACGCGGCCCATATCGGGCACCCCATCGTCGGCGATCCGAAATACTTTTCCGTGGAGAACTGGGAGCTTCCGGGCGGGATCCAGAACCGGCTCCACCTGCTCGCCCGGCGGATCGTGATTCCGCATCCGCGCACCGGCCGGCCCGTGGATGTCAGCGCGCCGCTGCCGCAGCACATGGCCCAGAGCTGGAACCTGCTGGGCTTCGACGCATCCCGCTACGATCCGATCGTCGAGGCGCCGGAGAGCTGATCGCGCAGCCACGGTACGATGGCCTCTGCCAGCGCCTCGGGGGCCTCCATCGGAAGCATGTGGCCGGAGCCGTCGATCACTATCAGGGCGGCGCCGGGGATGCCGTCTCGCAGTTCCCGCGACTCGTCGAGGCTTCGCAGGGCGTCCTGGGCGGCCGCCACCACCAGGGTCGGGCACGTGATCGCGCCGAGCCTGTCCCGGTCGCTTGCACGCGCCTGTCCGGCTTGGCGCAGGAACACGTCGCCGCCGAGGCGGTCGCCCATGCTGCGGATGCGGGCGACGAGACCTTGGTCGCCGACCCGGTCGGGATGCACCGATCCGAGGATCGCGGACCGGCTGAGCCCGGCGAAACCCTGGCGGCGAACGTTCGCGACGGCCGCGTCATTCCGGCGCGCCTGGGCGGGCGTGTCCGCCCGCGCCGACGTGGCGATCAACACGAGCGCCTCGATTCGCTCCGGTGCGAGGCGGGCTATCTCCCGCGCCACGTAGCCGCCCATCGAGAAGCCGATGAGGGCGAAGCGCTCCGGCGCCTCCTCGGCGACCCGCCGCGCCATCGCCGCGATGGTGTCGTCCCGGCCCAGGTCGCCGTGCAGGATCGGCCCGAACGGCGCGAGGCTCGGGGCCATGTCGGCCCACAGGTCCGGATCGGTCATGAAGCCGGGAAGCAGAACGAGGGGCATGGCGCGGTCGTGATCCTCGGTGGCCCGGCGCAACATCGGTATCCGAGCGGCACCCCCTTTCGAGATGCGGCGCGCGCCTCCCCGGTGCGGCGTGGACCGGGTCCTGAAAGTCTACGGGCCGGCACGCCTTGGCAATTGGCCGACTCGCCTCATATGCTGATCCGCGACCCGCCGTTCCACCGCGGGGCCGATTTCCCGCGGTTCGAGACCCTGACGCATGAAGCTCGCGACGCTGGCCTGCCTCGCTGCCCTCTGCCTCGTCGGGCCGGCCGCCTACGCCGCGCCGGGCGACACGGCCAAGCCGACCGCCCCGGCGAACCCGTCCCCGT
>NZ_VRVD01000756.1:0-2044 GCF_008040015.1 Methylobacterium sp. WL18
ACACGGCCCTGCGGGCCGAGCACGGCATGCCGCCCCTGTCGCGCCAGCGGCTCGAGGCCGATGCCGGCTTCGACGGCTGCCTCACCGCCCTGCTGGACCAACTCGACCTGTCGGTGTCCCCGGAGGCGTCCCAGGCCGCCCGCGCGAGCCTGCTCGCGGCCTCCCCGGCGGACCGGCTCGATCTCGCCGTGCAAGTGGTGGAAGGCGCGCTGCCGGTGGAGCGGATCGCCGAATGCGTGTTCGTTGCGGCGGCCCTGCAGGTCCGGTTCGCGCAGGATGCGGCGCGCCTCGACGCGTCGGCCCTGAAGCCCGTGGCCGACGGCGTCTGCCCGTGCTGCGGCGGCGCGCCGGTGGCGAGCGTCGTGGTCGGCTGGACCCCGGCCGACAAGGCCCGCTACCTGAGCTGCTCGGTCTGCGGCACCCTGTGGAACCACGTCCGGATCCGCTGCACCGCCTGCGGCTCCGGCGAGGGCATCAGCTATTACGGGCTCGACGAGGTGTCGAAGGACGTCCAAGTCGAGACCTGCACGACCTGCCACAGCTACATCAAGCACCTGCACCAGCACCGGGCGCCGACCCTCGACCCGGTGGCGGACGACATCGCGTCCTACGGCCTCGACCTGAAGATCGCCGAGGACGGATTCCGCCGTGCGGGCTTGAACCTGCTGTTCATCGTCTAAGTCCCGGATCCATAAGGTCCGGGATCGTGTGCGGGTGCAGGGCGGAGCCCTGCTAAGTTTCAGCGATACCCATACCGGCTCTTGGCGGCGGCCAGCAGGTGGAGCGCCTCGCCGGACTTGCCGGCGGCGCAGGCCGCGGCGGCCTGGCTGAGGTCGGCGTTGAAGGTGTCACCCACCGGCTTGTTGAGGTTGCCGGTGGCCACGTCGCTGTCCACGATGGCCTTGGTGCGCGCGATCTCGGGACCGCAGCCGCTGCCGGTGGGCAGGGACAACGGCGCCGGGACGATGGGCGAGGGCTCGGAGACCTTGGGCGCGGCGGCGCGCTGCTGGCAGGCGCCCAGCGTGGCGGCGGCGAGAACCACGAGGCTGAGGCGCATCGGAAGACGTGACGCGGGCACGGCGATCATCCTGTTGCGGCGCACGGGCTGCGCCGCCCGGGTTTTGGGCCGAGCTTGGCAGTGGGTCAATCGTCCTGGCGGCATGTCTGCGCGCTGCGGTGATCACAGATTGCGTTCAGAATCATCTGTGGCCCGATGAGGAGCCCGGTCGAGACCTGAGACGCGCCCGCCCTCTCCCCGGAGGGCGCGGGTCCCCTCTCCCGTGCGGGAGAGGGACAGGGTGAGGGGTCCGGGTCTTCCGGAAAGGGCGCATCCCTCACCCCAACCCTCTCCCGCACGGGAGAGGGGGCGAGTCGAGCCCTGCACCGGCGCGGGCGATTGAGCGCCCTACTTGGCCTTGTCGGACAGCGCCTTCAGGCCGGATTCGTAAATACCCTGGATGGCGTCGACCGCCACCGTGTCGGGGGCGCCCTTGGCGTTGAAGGTGCCGCTCCAGGTCACCTTGGAGCCCGTGCCCTCGGGGGCGACGGCCAGCGTCGACTTGTAGTCGGCCACCGGCAGCGGGCCCTCCAGGATCGTGTAGGTGTAGCTCATCACCTTGTCGTCGCGGGAGACCTGCTCCTCCTTGAGGGTGCCGCCGCCCTTCAGGCTCAGGGTGCGGACCTTCAGGCCGTCTTTGTCGGACAGGACGCACTTCTCGATGGCTGGGTGCCAGTCGCCGATGCCGCAGAACTCGCCGATCGTCTGCCAAACCTTGGCCGGCGGCGCGGCGATGTCGGCCGAGCGCGTCACCTCCAGGGCATGGCCCGCGACGGTGGAAGCGGCCAGCGCCAAGGCGGCGAGCGGCAGGGGCCGGCTGAAAGCGAAGGGCATCGGGGGGTCTCCATCCATATCGATCGCGGCGGGCGCCGCGCAGGCTCTGGGGCCGCGCAGGAGCTAAGCCGCGACACCCGCCGGGGCAATGGGCGGGGCTGACAGGGCTGGTTGGCCGCGCTCAGACGACGCGGCGGGTGGGCTGAATTGGGG
>NZ_VRVD01000757.1:0-2044 GCF_008040015.1 Methylobacterium sp. WL18
GCACGAGGTCGGCGGGGTCGGGCTCCGATCCGCGCAGGCCCACCGCCAGAACGCCACGATGGATCGGGAAGCCGGTCACGGTGCTCATCACCGCCTTGGCGGCGAGATAGACCGGCGGCCTGTCCGGGCAGGCGGCCACGTCCGGGGCGAGGCCCGGCCAGCGCTCCGGGGCGAGCAGGATCGATTCCGCCCGGAACCGGGCCCGCGGGCCGAGCAGCAGCCGCAGGGTGACCTCGCCCTCGGCGATGAAGCGCCGGGAGCGGCCCACGAGGTCGCGCTCCCGCATCTTCGTGTAGGGTTCGAGGCGTGGGTCGTCCGGGTCCGCGATGGTTTCCGCGGCGACCGTCTCCCCGGCCCCGCCCATGTCAGCTCTGCTTGCGCTCGGCGCGGACGGCCAGCGGGTCGGCCTCGGCCTTGGTCGGCACCTTCACCAGCGCCTCGCCGTCGAGGACGGTCTCCCCGGCCACCGAGCAGCGGCAGGCGAGGCGGGCCCGGCGCCGCTCCGGCATCAGCTCGGCGACCGTGACGGTGACGTCGACGATGTCGCCGATGCGCACCGGCGCGCGAAAGTTGAGGGTCTGCGAGATGTAGACCGCCCCAGGGCCTGGCAGACGGGTGCCGAGCACCGCCGAGATCAGCCCGGCCGTGTACAGGCCGTGGGCGATGCGGGTGCCGAACGGCGTGCGGGCGGCGAAGTGCTCGGACAGGTGGATCGGGTTGCGGTCGCCGGTGATCTCGGCGAATCCGACGACGTCGGAGGACGCGATGGTCTTCGAGAGGGTTTCCGACAACCCGACCTCGAGATCCTCGAAATAGAGCACGCGCAATTCGGGCAGCATGGCTCGGCAGACCTCCGGTTCCGGCCGGTCGCAACTCTGGCGCGGCCGGCTCAACAAGACCGCGTCGCACGATCGCGCCGCCGAATCCACCCGGACGAAGGCGCAAGATCCGTGAACTTTCTTGAGGCGCGGACAGGGTTTTCTCAACAGCGGCTCGACAGGCGCGCCGCACTCGGCGATGACGCGCCCCGTGACCGTTGAACCCGCCGCCCGTCCCGAGCCGCCCGCCCTGCGCCCGGTCGTCGCCCGCGTGGCGGCGCTCAACCTCGGCTATTTCGGCATCGAGATCGCGGTGGCGCTCGCCATCGGATCCGTGGCGCTCATCGCCGACAGCCTCGATTTCCTGGAAGACGCGGCGATCAACCTGCTGATCTTCGCCGGCCTGTCCTGGAGCGCGCGCAACCGCGCGCGGCTCGGCACCGCGATGGCGTTCATCCTGCTCGTGCCGGCCCTGGCGACCGCCTACGCCGCCTATGAGAAATTCGCAGACTTCGTTCCCCCGGCGGCCCTGCCGCTGACGCTGACCGGCCTCGGCGCGCTCGCGGTGAACCTCACCTGCGCGCTGATGCTCGCCCGGCACCGGTCCGGCTCGGGCAGCCTGACCCGCGCGGCCTATCTCTCGGCCCGCAACGACGCCTACGCCAACCTGGCGATCATCGCGGCCGGGCTGGTCACCGCCCTCCAGCCGAGCCCCTGGCCGGACCTCGTCGCGGCGGCCGGCATCGCGATCCTCAACGCCGATTCCGCCGCCGACATCTTCCGGGCCGCCGCGGCCGAGCGCCGGGCAGCTGCGAAATAGGCATCCCCATGCGCATCTTCCCGATCTCCGATCTGCACCTGGAGCGGCGTCGGCTCGACCTGATCGCGCTGCCCGAGGCGCCGTTCGACGTCCTCGCCTGTCCGGGGGACCTCTACGAGGGGCATCCCGAGCGGGGGTTGGCGGCTCTGGTCCACCTGGCGCAGGGCAGGCCGATCGTGCTGGTGCCGGGCAACCACGAGCACTACGCGCCGACCGGCGACCCGCGCACCGCGCCGGAACTCCTGGCCGCTCTGGAGGCGGAGGTCGCCCGGGTGAACGCCCTCGGCGCCCGCATCCACCTGCTTCAGGGTGCCGAGGCCTGCGTGATCGACGGCGTGCGCTTCGTCGGCACGACCCTGTGGAGCGACTGGCGCCTCGCCGGCCGCTGGCTCGCCGCGGACGCGCC
>NZ_VRVD01000758.1:0-2038 GCF_008040015.1 Methylobacterium sp. WL18
CCCGTCGGCCACGAGGGCGCGGGCGAGCCCGAGCCCGAGCCCCGAGGCCCCCACCGAGAAGCGCTTCGTGAGGATCGCCCGACCGAGCACTTCAAGATCGCTGTCGAAGATCGCGTCCGCGATGGCCGCCCGCTTGCCCTCTGCCGCTAGGGCGTCGAGCCGGGCCGCCACGGCCTCGGCGCCGCGGGCAACCGTGGCGGTATCCACGAGGCCGACCGGGCCGGCGCTCTGGCGCGCCAGGACGCGCACCAGGTTGGCGTCGCGCATGGGGTTGAGCGGGTGGTCCTTCAGCGGGCTCTCGTTCAGCGGCACCGCGCCGACGAACAGGTTGCCCTGGTAGACGCTGCGGCCCGTCTCCGGGAAGGCCGGAGTGACCAGCGCGATCGGTTCGCCGGCCGCTTCCCGCAGGGCGTCCATGACCGGGCCGATATTGCCGGCGTCGGTCGAATCGAAGGTCGAGCAGACCTTGAACATCACGTGGGCGGCGCCTCGGGCGCGCAGCCAGCCCTCCGCCTCGCGGGAGCGCGTCACGGCCTGCTCGGCCAGGATCGAGCGGCTCTTCAAAGCCACCACCACCGCGTCGGCCTCCGGCAGGGCGCGGTCATCCGCCGGCACGCCGATGGTCTGGATCGTGCGCAGGCCCGCCTTGGTCAGGGTGTTGGCGAGATCCGAGGCGCCCGTGTAATCGTCGGCGACGCATCCCAGCGCGAGGCTCATCGGGCACTCCCCTTGTAGGCGGCGAGCCAGCCGAGGCCGGCCACGGTGTCGGCGGCCGGGATGTACTCGCAGCCGACGAACCCGGCGTAGCCGAGCCGGTCCAGTTCGTCGAACAGGAACGCGTCGTTCATCTCGCCGGTGCCGGGCTCGTGCCGCTCGGGCACGCTCGCGGTCTGGACATGGCCGACGATCGGCATCAGCGCGCGCAGCCGCATGGTCACGTCGCCGTGCAGGATCTGGCAATGGTAGAGGTCGAACTGGAGCTTCAGGTTCGGCAGCGCCAGCTCGCGGATGAGATCGGCGGCCCGACCGAAATCGTTCAAAAAGTAGCCCGGCATGTTGCGGCCGTTGATCGGCTCGATCACGAGTTCGAGGCCGGCCGCGCCCAGGCGCTCCGCCGTCCAGGTCACCGCCTGGCGATAGGCGTCGGCGGCTTTGGCGTCATCGTGCGGGGCGAGGCCCGCCATCAGGTGCAGCCGGGCGACGCCGGTCGCCTCGGCGTAGCGGAGCGCGGTGTCGACGCCCGCCTTCAGTTCATCGAAGCGCTCAGGAAACGCCGCCAAGCCGCGCTCGCCGTTCGCGAAATCCCCCGGCGGCAGGTTGAACAAAGCCTGGGTCAGGCCGTTCGCCCGGAGCCGCTCGGCGATAGCCTCGGGCGGGTGCTCGTAGGGGAACAGGAACTCGACGGCGTCGAACCCGGCCCGGGCCGCCGCCTCGAAGCGGTCGAGGAACGGTACCTCGTTGAACATCAGGCTGAGGTTGGCGGCAAAGCGCGGCATTTTTTTCGGACTCCCTAGGCCTGACCGGGTAGCTTGGCGCCCGAGACCTGCGCGTAGAGCCGCGCCACGGAGGCGTCGTCGTCCCGGCCCATGCCGGCGCCCGACGCCATCAGGAACATCTGGAGCGCCGCCGCGGCTACCGGGACTGGGTACTTCTCCGCCCGGGCCATGTCCTGCACGATGCCGAGATCCTTGACGAAGATGTCGACCGCGCTCTTCGGCGCGTAGTCGGCGTCGAGGATATGGGGCACCCGGTTCTCGAACATCCAGGAATTGCCGGCCGACTTGGTGATCACCTCGTAGACGCGGGCCAAGTCGAGGCCCTGCTTGGCGGCGAAGCTCATCGCCTCGCAGGCGGCGGCGATGTGGACCCCGGCGAGCAGCTGGTTGATCATCTTGAAGGCCGCGCCCTGGCCGGCCGCGTCGCCGAGCTCGTAGAGCGTGCCGGCCATGGCATCGAGGGCGGGCCGGGCCTTGGCGAAGGCGGCCGGGGAGCCCGAGGCCAGGAAGGTCAGTCCACCATCGGCCGCCTTCGCCAAGGC
>NZ_VRVD01000759.1:0-2031 GCF_008040015.1 Methylobacterium sp. WL18
GGAGCGGCCGGACGCCCGGGTCACCGGCTTCGCAGTGCAGCCGATGGTCCGCCGGGGCCAGCGCCGGGAGCTGATCGCCGGGCTCGCCGAGGACGCGGTGTTCGGGCCCGTGGTCGTGTTCGGCCGGGGCGGCACGGCGGTGGAGGTGATCGACGACCGCGCCCTCGGCCTCCCGCCCCTCGACCTCGCGCTCGCCCGCGACCTGATCGGCCGCACCCGGGTCGCCCGGCGCCTCGAAGGCTACCGCGACGTGCCGGCCGCCGATCTCGGGGCGATCGCCCTGACACTGGTGAAGCTGTCCCAGCTCGCCGCCGACCTGCCGCAGGTGCGCGAACTCGACATCAACCCGCTCTTGGCCGACGAGACCGGCGTGCTGGCGCTGGACGCCCGGGTCCGGATCGGGCGCGCGGAGCGGGGCTGCCACGGCCGCGGCCACCCGCGCTTCGCGATCCGGCCCTATCCGGCGGAATGGGTCCGCACCCTCAACCTCAAGGACCGCACGATCCGGGTGCGCCCGGTGCGCCCCGAGGACGAGGGCCTGTTCCTGGCGTTCTTCAAGGGCCTCGATCCGGAGGACCTGCGGCTGCGCTTCTTCGGGCCGGTCCGCGAGTTCAGCCACGCGTTCCTCGCCCGGCTGACCCAGCTCGACTACGCCCGGGCCATCGCGTTCGTGGCCACCGAGGTCGATCCGCAGGGCGGCGAGCGCATGCTCGGCGCCGTCCGGCTGCACGCCGACGCCAACCACGAGAGCGGCGAATACGCCATCGCGGTCGGCCGCGACGCGCGCGGCACCGGCCTCGCCTTCGCGCTGATGCGCCTGATGATCGACTGGGCCCGCTCCGAGGGCGTCGGCCGGGTCGAGGGCATGGTGCTCGCCGAGAACCGCCCGATGCTGGCGGTCTGCCGCCGGCTCGGGTTCAGCCAGGGGCGGGACCCGGAGGATCCGGGGCTGGTGACCGTGAAGCTGGAGCTTGGGGTGGGTTAGGGGCTCCGGCGCCCGGTCGGCATCGTCTTTCCGGACTGTACGCTAGCGGACGATCCTGACGCTCAGCCCGAGATCGGCCGGCAGCCGGCTCCAGGCCCGGTCCGTCGTCACGGCAACCGATCGGCGTTGCTTTGCCAGAGCGAGGCAGGCTCGATCGCCCAGCGAGAGTCCGAGCGGGCGCGTCGGCAGTCGCAGGATACCGGCCATCCGCGCCTGCTCGTCATCGAAGGGTTCGATCGCGAGGCGGAGGACGCCGAGAGCCTGCGTGATCTGCGCTTCCGCTCCACCGGCTTCGGCCAACTTGGCATAGACTTCGGATAGGTTCACCGCACCGATCACGGATTGCGGCAGGACCTCGGCAACCGCCTCGGCACCTGTCTCCGCGCGAAGCAGGCACAGCAGCGCTGAGGCGTCGAGGACGAAGGCCTCACTCACGCTCCGCCTCGGTCCGACGCTCCGCGATCAATTCGTCGGCCAAGTTCCGATCGACCGGCACGAAGCTGCGGACGATGGCCTGCGCCTCCCGGACTGCAGCAGACAAGGAGCGGATCCGCAGACCGTCCTCGGCCAGTTCGACCATGACGGTGTCGCCGGCTGCGAGCCCGAGTTCCCGCCGGAAATCCGCCGGGATGACGAGCGTCCCGCCAGCCTCGATCTTTGCCAAGTGCGAAGCCATGCCGAATTCCGGATCGCGGCCCGAAACAACGCTCGCTGTCCGCGCCATCGGACGCTGGCCGCGCCGTCCTATGATGCCCGATGACAGATAAAAAAGGAAAGTCCTGTGCCGCTATCCCGCGGCGAAGCGGACGTACCGTCGAGACATGGTCCGGTTCAGCCAAGCCCGGATGGCCGGATTGGGATCACCGCGGAGGTTGATGCACGTCCGGATTGCCCCCCTCCGTTGCCGGCTTCGCGATCGTTGCCTTGCTGGCCGCCGGCTTGGCGGCGACGGCCTTCGCCGCAGCGGGCTTGGTCACCGCCGGCTTGGCCACCACCGGCTTCGGCGGCGTTGGCGCCGCGGGCTTCGGCATCACGGCAGGCTGCAC
>NZ_VRVD01000075.1:0-13004 GCF_008040015.1 Methylobacterium sp. WL18
GCGGCCGGCCATCCCGCTGGTGAGCCTGCTGCGCGGCCGGATCGCCGGAGAGCCCGACTGGATCTCGACCTGCGGGCCGGCGGTCGCCGTCGGCCTCATCGCCTCGGAGGACGCATTCGCATGAGCGCCATCAAGATCCTGGCCCGGGTTCTGACCAGCCGGGTCGGGCCGCATATCGAGCTGGCCGTGGAGACCGAGACCGGTGAGGTCCTGAAGGTGCTCGCCACCGAGGACCAGATCGACCGTCTGGTGGACGAGTTGGAGGACATGCTGAACTCGCCCGCTGAGCCGGAGGATGGCGAGCCGCCGGAGGCGGCCTAAGGGTCGGCGGGCCGAGACCGGCATGAGCCTGATCGCCGCCAAGATAGCCATCACCCCGGCCCTGATGTGGGCCGTGTCGGCGGCGGCCCGCCAGTGGGGCAGCCTGGTCGGCGGCCTGCTGTCGGGCATGCCGCTCACCTCGGCGCCGATCTCGATCTATCTCGCGCTCGAGCAGGGGGAGACCTTCGCGGCCGATGCCGCCGTCGGCTCGGCGGAAGGGCTGGGGGCGGTCACGCTCTGCTATCTCGCCTACGTGGTCTGCGCCCCGAGGATGGGCCCGGTCGCGGCCCTCTGCGCCGCCCTGTCGGCCTTCGTCCTCGGCGGCCTCGTGCTGCACGGGCTGATCCGGCCCGGGCTATGGCTCGCGGCGGCGATCGACCTGCCGGCCATGGCCCTGGTCGTGGCACTCTGCCCGCCGCCGGCCGGACCCGCGTCTGCCGAGGAGCGCCCGATCCCGCCGCGGTGGGATATGCCGGCGCGCCTCGCGGCCGCGACCGCGCTGGTCCTGCTGGTCTCCAACCTCGCGCCGTATCTCGGCTCCGGCCTAAGCGGCCTGCTGGCGCCGATCCCGATCATCTCCTGGCCGCTGATCGCCTTCGCCCGGTTCCAGGACGGCGTCCGCGCCGCCCTCGACGTGGTGCGCGGCAGCGCCCAGGGCGCGTTCGGCGTGCTGGCCTTCTATGGGTGCGTGCACCTGTTACTCGGGCAGACCGGGCTGGTCACGGCCTACGCGGTCTCGATCGCGGTCTCGGCGGCCTGCGTGCTGCCGTGGCTGTTCGTGGAGCGCCGCGGACGCGCCAAGCGTTCCGCCGCGGCCCGGCCGGCATGATCGTGACGGGTCGGCCTCACCCGCGTTCCTGGACGTAGTCCCAGACCTTCGAGATGACGACCGATCCCTCGCCGACCGACGATGCGACGCGCTTCACGGACGCGGCGCGCACGTCGCCGACCGCGAAGATGCCCGGTTGCGACGTGGCATAGGGTGAGCCGGCGCCGACGGCTTCCCCGGTCAGGACGAAGCCGTTGCGATCGAGTTCGACGAGGCCGGACAACCAGCCGGTATTGGGGGCCGCCCCCACCATGACGAACACCGCGCAGGTCGGGATCGTCCGGACCGTCCCGTCGGCGATGGTGCGGATCGACACCGCGTCGAGGGCGTCCTCCCCATGCAGCGCATTGAGCTCGGCGCCGTACTCGATGGTGATCGCCGGATCCGCCTCCAGCCGGCTCGACAGGTAGCGCGACATCGAGGTCGCCAGCGACGGGCCGCGGACCAGAAGCCGGACGTGCCGGGCGGATCGGCTGAGGAACATCGCCGCCTGCCCGGCGGAATTGCCGCCGCCGACGATGACGGTCTCGGTGTTCTTGCAATAGCGGGCCTCGATTTCGGTGGCCGCATAATAGACGCCCGCCCCCTCAAACGCCTCCAGGCGATCGATCGGCAGGCGCCGATACTGGACGCCGGTCGCCACGACCACGGCCTGGCCCCGCACCCGCTGGCCGTTGTCGAAGGTCGCGCAGTACGCGCCGTCTTCGAGGCGCTCCAGCTTCGCCACCCGCCGGGGCATCGCGAACCGCGTGCCGAACTTCATCGCCTGGACCTCGCCGCGCCAGACCAGGTCGGCCCCGGAGATCCCGGTCGGAAACCCCATGTAGTTCTCGATCCGGCTCGACGTGCCGGCCTGCCCGCCGATCGCGACGTCTTCGACCACCAGGGCGCGCAGCCCCTCGGCGCCCGCATAGACGCCCGCCGCCACGCCGGCCGGACCGCCGCCGACGATCAGCACGTCGAAAGCCTCGTCGTCGATCAGGTTGTAGTTGAGGCCGAACAGCTGCGCGACCTTGTCGGGCGTCGGGTCCGCGACGACGTTGTTCCGGCCGAAGATCACGGCCGGCCGGTCGGCGGGAACCGAACAGGTCGTGGCGACCGCCGAGGCCTCCGGACTGCCGAGCGCGTAGGACCGGTAAGGCAGGCGGTTGCGACTGGCGAACTCCGCGATCCGCCGGACGGCCCGGTCGTCGTCCTCGCCGATCAGGACGAGCGTGCCGTCACGCGAATCGAGCTGCCGCCGCCGCCGTGCCGCCAGGACCGTGATGACGATGTCAGACATCTCGGGGATTTCGGCCATCAAACGGAGCATCGCCGCCCGCGGCACCTCGATCACATCCGTGTCCATGACCGTCCGCATCGGCATCGACCAACTGCCGCCGTTGAGGAAGGAGATCTCGCCCATGAACTGCGTCGGCCCCAGGGTCGAGGGCAGGTGGCGCTCGTCCGTGAACGGATTCACCACCTCGATCTCGCCGTCCTCGACATAGATGAAGCGGTCCGCCGGCTCGCCGGCACGAACCAGGACAGTCCCGGCCGGGTAGTGCTGCGGGACTCCCACGGCTCTGATCGCGGCGACATGCGAGGCCGCGAGGGGGACGCGCTGCATCACGCGCAGATCCGGGCCGATCGTTTCCATGGCCTGCCCCCTTCGCACCTCTGCCGCCGCGACGCCCGGTCGGCCACGGTGGACGAGGACCCGTTCCAGGGATGGGCTCGTCTGCGCGACCTCTGCGGGCGATTATCTACCCGAGGTGCAACGAAGGATTGTCCAAGGTCAAGCTTGGCCGGCCTGATCCATCCGATCCGAGGGTCTTCGCCTAGGCGCGCGACGGGCTCGGCCCGCCTCGTCATGCCCAGTCACGGCGTACCGGTGACCGCAGCCTCGAAAACGGGAAAACCCGCGGCCGTGGGGCCGCGGGTCTTCTACGACACTCGGATACCGGTGGATCAGGCGGCCGTGCGCTTGCGGGCTTCCTGCTTGGTATCGACGCCGGCCGCTTTGATCTCGGACAGCTTCTGGGCGACGTTGCGCGAGAACACGAACTCGGCCGGGCGCTGGTTCTCCAGGCTGACCTCGGGGGCCATCGCACCGTCGGTCTTGATGCCGCGGATCGCGTGAACGAGCGGCTTCCAGGGCTTGCGGACCGAATCGACCACCGAGGAGGCCTCGTAGCCCGAGTGGACCATGCAGTCGGCGCACTTCTCGTAGTTGCCGGTGCCGTAGGAATCCCAGTCGGTCTCTTCCATCAACTCCTTGAAGGTCGCCGCGTAGCCCTCACCGAGCAGGTAGCAGGGCTTCTGCCAGCCGAACACGGTGCGGGTCGGGTTGCCCCAAGGCGTGCAATGGTAGGTCTGGTTGCCGGCCAGGAAGTCGAGGAACAGGCCCGACTGCTGGAAGGTCCACTTCTCGCGGCCCTTCTCCTTGCCGTGACGGAAAACGCCGCGGAACAGCTCCTTGGTCGCCTTCCGGTTCAGGAAGTGCTTCTGGTCGGGGGCGCGCTCATAGGCGTAGCCGGGGGAGACGGTGATGCCGTCGATGCCCATCCGGGTCACGCTGTCGAAGAAGTCGGCGATCTTCTCGGGCGAGGAATTGTTGAAGAAGGTGCAGTTGATGGTGACCCGGAAGCCCATCTCCTTGGCCTTGGCGATGGCCGCGACCGCCTTGTCGTAGACGCCGCGCTGGCACACCGACTGGTCGTGCATCGACTGGTCGCCGTCCAGGTGGATCGACCAGGTGAAGTACGGGCTGGGCTTGTAGTCCTTGATCTTCTTCTCGAGCAGAAGCGCGTTCGTGCAGACGATCGCGAACTTCTTCTGATCGATGATGCCCTGGACGATCTGCGGCAGATCCTTGTGCAGCAGCGGCTCGCCGCCGGCGATCACAACCACGGGTGCACCGCACTCGCGGACCGACTCGAGCGCATCGGCGACCGGGAGACGCTTGTTGAGGATCTCGTCCGGGTAATCGATCTTGCCGCAGCCGGCGCATGCGAGATTGCAGCGGAACAGAGGTTCCATCATCATCACAAGCGGGTAGCGCTTGCGGCCCGTGAGGTGCTGCTTGAGGATGTAGCCGCCGATCTTCGCGACGTACCGGAGGGGGATACCCAAGATTGCGGCTCCTTGACTGCGTCGGCCCCGGGGCGATCGGGGTGCTTACCGCGAAAAAAACACGAATTCCAGCGCTCTAGCTTGGAACTAATCTGAAATGATCCCGTTTCGGCGGGGCCATGACGACTTATTCTGTTCCTGACGCAACCGCGCCACATGGGCGGCGCGCGGCAGGGGTGGCGGTTCGGATCGCCTGACGGTTGAGGACAGCACGTGCATTGCGTCCGCAATGCGACCGAAATCCCAAGATTTTGGTCCCGATCCCACGATTGCAGTGCGGTATCGCACATCCGCCTAGGCGATGACCGAGCCCCGGCCTTCGCGTTGCAATCTGGGATCGCCCTCTTTACTGAGCCCTGTGGCCGCGATGCAAGGGGTGGCCCGTATCGAGCGCCTGCGCACGGGCCCGCATCGGACCGGTTCGACTTGCGCGCGCTCGCCGCGCGACCAGATTGGGCGGTGCGGCGTTCCCCGGAGCCGAAGGCCGCTCGCTCGGACCTGTGGGCCGGCCTTCCCGCGGTCCGGCGAGCCCGTTGGGTCTTCGAAGAAGGTCGGGCCGATCCGGCCGGGACGTTTGGGATGAGCCGGTCGCGCATGGGGCGCGTCCGGGGCGAACAGGCAGGGTGCTCGTGATCGAAGGTCTCGTCGCGTTCTCGGTGCGGTATCGGTGGATCGTGATCGCCCTGATGGCGTTCGTCACGGTCGCGAGCGCCGGGGTCGCGGCGCATCTGTTCCGCATCAACACTGATGTCGAGCGGCTGATCGATCCCAAGGAGCCCTGGCGCCAGGACGAGATCAACTTCGAGAAGGCGTTCCCTCAGCGCGGCAACACCCTGGTGGCGGTGATCAACGGCGAGACGCCCGAGGAGACCGAGGAGGCGGCCGCCAACCTGGCCAAGGCGCTGACCGCCCACAAGAACCTGATCGAGACCGTCTATCGGCCCGATGGCGGCCCGTTCTTCGACAAGAACGGCCTGCTGCTGATGCCCCAGGCCCAGCTCGACAAGACGCTGGAGGAGCTGACCCAGCAGCAGGGCCTGCTCGGCCCGCTCGCGGCCGACCCGTCCCTGCGCGGCGTGATGCGGGTGCTGTCCCTAGGCGCGCGGGGCGTGAAGACCGGCGACGCCAAGCTCGAAGACCTCGACAAGCCCATGGGGCAGATCGATTCCACCCTGAAGCAGGTGCTGGACGGCAAGCCCGCCCGGATGTCCTGGCAGGAGCTGCTAGCCAACGGCGAGAGCAGCGTCACGGACAAGATGAAGTTCGTGATGATCCAGCCGGTGCTGGACTTCAACGCCCTGGAGCCCGGCTACCAGGCGACCAAGCTGATCCGCAACGTCGCGCAGGACCTCAAGATCAACGCCCAGCATGGCCTGCGTATGCGGCTCACCGGTACGGTGGCGGTGGCGGACGAGGAGTTCGCGACGCTCTCGGAGGACGCGGCCCTCAACAACAGCATCATCGTCGGCGCGATCGTGCTGTTCCTGTGGCTGGCCCTCCGCTCCGGCAAGCTCGTCGGCGCCGTGCTGATCACGACCTTCGCGGGCCTCATCGTCACCGCCGCCCTGGGCCTGGTCATGGTCCAGGAACTGAACCCGATCTCGGTGGCGTTCGCGGCCCTGTTCGTCGGGCTCGGCATCGATTTCGGCATCCAGTTTTCGGTGCGCTACCGGGCCGACCGCTACGAGCAGCCGACGCTCCAGAGCGCGATCCGGGCCGCCGCCCGCGGGGTCGGCTGGTCGCTGACGCTGGCCGCCGTATCGCTGGTGGCGGGCTTCTTCGCGTTCCTGCCCACCGCCTTCCGGGGCGTCTCGGAGCTGGGCCTGATCGCCGGCGTCGGCATGGTCGTGGCCTTCCTGTTCTCCCTGACCCTGCTGCCGGCGCTGATCGCGGTGTTCAAGCCCAAGGGCGAGAAGGCCGCGGTGCAGACCGAATGGCTGGTCGGCGTCGATCCGTGGATCATCCGCAAGCGCAAGCCGATCCTGATCGCGGTGGGCCTCGTGACCCTGGCCGGGGCGCCGCTGCTCTGGCACCTGCCGTTCGATTCGAACCCGATGCACTTGCGCAGCACAAAGACCGAGTCGATCGCCACCTATCTCGACCTGATCAAGAACCCCGAGACCAGCCCGAACCTCATCGACGTGCTCGCCCCCAGCGTGGAGGCGGTTCCGGCCCTGACGAAGACGCTGGCGGCGCTGCCGGTGACCGCCTCGATCAACAGCATCGACACCTTCGTTCCGCGGGACCAGGACAAGAAGCTCGCATCCATCGCCGACACGGCGCAGCTGCTGGATCCGGTGCTCAATCCTGGTCGAAAGCCGCCGCCGCCGACCGATGCCGAGAACGTCAAGGCGCTCAAGGATGCCGCCACCGCGCTGAACGGCGTGGCGGGCGACGGAAAGGGCGGGGCCGCGGGTGTGCAGACCGCCAAGCAGCTCGCCGGCACCCTCGACAAGCTCGCGGCCGGGCCGGTGCAGATGCGCGAGGCGGCCTCGGTCGCCCTCACGAAGGACCTCGTCCCGCTGCTCCAGCGCCTGCGCGACCTGCTCCATCCGGAGAAGATCACGCTCGACAACCTGCCGCCCCAGCTCAAGGCCGACTGGGTCGCCGCGGACGGGCGCGCCCGCATCGAGGTGCATCCCAAGGGCGATTCGAACGACGACGAGGTGCTGCGCACCTTCTCGGACGAGGTGCTGAAGGTCGCCCCCCACGCCACCGGCGCGCCCGTGGCGACGACGCGGTCGACCTACACGATCCTGGGCGCCTTCGTTCAGGCGGCCATCACGGCGTTCGTGCTGATCTTCGTCATCCTGTCGGTGGCCCTGCGCAAGCCATGGGACGTGGCGATGACCCTGGGCCCGCTGGTGATCGCGACCCTGTGGACCCTGATGGCCCTGCGCATCATCGGCATGCCGCTGAACTTCGCCAACATCATCGCCCTGCCGCTGATGCTTGCGGTCGGCGTCGCGTTCCACATCTACTACGTGATCGCGTGGCGGGCGGGGGTGACCGACATGCTGGCCTCAAGCCTGACGCGGGCGATCTTCTTCTCGGCGCTGACCACCGGCAGCGCCTTCGGGTCCCTGGTGCTGTCGAGCCATCCGGGCACGGCCAGCATGGGCAAGCTGCTGGCGTTGTCGCTGTTCTTCACGCTGATCGCGGCGTTCTTCGTGGTGCCGGCGACCCTGGGCGAGCCGCCCACGCAGGGCGACGACGACCGCCCGGAGGGCGAGAAGGCCGCCGCGGCCGCGCTGCGCAAGAGCATCGCCGCGAAGGATCCGGTGCCGGCGAAGTAAGCCGGCCCGGGTCCCTCAAAGAACCTTCTCGAAGAAGCGGTCGGGGTAGGGGTCGTCGTTGAAGCGTTCGATCTCGACCCAGCCCGTCTTGCGGTAGAGCGCCAGGGCCTCCGGCAGGGCGCTGTTGGTGTCGAGGCGCAGCACCGCGACCGACAGCGCGCGGGCCCTGTCCTCGACAGCCTGCATCATCCGTCCGGCCAAGCCGAGGCCCCGGGCGACGGGGTCGATCCAAAGTCGCTTGACCTCGGCGACAGGGCCGCCGCTCCCCTTCAGGGCGACGCAGCCGACCGGCAGGCCGTCGGCCATCGCGAGCAGGAACGCGCCGCGCGGCCGAACCATCGCGGCCGCCTCCGGGTCGCGCGACAGGGTGACGTCGAACCCGGTCCGCAATCGGGACGCGAGTTCGGCGTAGTACGCCTCCAGGCACGTACGGGCGGCCTCGCCCCGGGGATCGACCTCCGCGATCGCGATCCGGTCGCGTGCGAGCATCAAGGCGACGAGATCCATCGCGCGCAGAAGCTCTTCCGCCCGGGGCGCACCCGCCAGCAACGCCGAGGCACGGGCGTCGGACAGGCCCTCGTAGGCCGCGAATTCCCGCCGCCCGGCCTCGGTCAGGCGTGCGACCCGTCGGCGGGCGTCATCCGGATGGGGCTCGGTGGCGACAAGACCCTCCTCTTCCAGGCTCCGCAGCAGGCGGCTCATCAGACCTGAATCGAGGTCGAGATAGGCGCGGATCTCGGCGACATCGGTCCGGCCTGCGCCGATCGCGTTGACCACGCGGGCCGCCCCGAGGGGCCGGCCCCGCCCGAGGAACGAGCTGTCGAGGGCGCCGACCTCCGCGGTGACGGCACGGGCAAAGCGGCGGAAGCGGGCGATGGAGTCGGACATCATGATACCTGACTTTAGTCAGGCATCATGATGGGTCAATCAGGGCGATTGGTCAGGTCCAGCAGCTATGCGGCGAAATCCGAAAACCCGCCCCTGAGTGCCCCTGACGCATCGGCGGCCGCCCGGGAGGCGGGGGCGATCAGCGCGTCGCGCTCGGCGGCGTAGAAGTAGCCCGGCGCCTCGCCGGCAAAGCCGCCTTCCGTGGCCGGATGCGTGTAGAGTTCGGTGAGGCCGTCCGGGAGGTGGGCCAGGAGTGCGGCGACCCGGGCCGGAATCATCGCACCGGACCATGCCAGGCCGAGGGTCCGGTCGGGGATCAGCAGGCCGGCTTGGCGCGCGCGCACCGCGAGCAGGGCCGCCCAAGGGGCGATGTCGAGGGCCGGCCGGGGCCGGGCGCTGGCCTCGGCCCAGCGGAGCAACGCGCGGGGCTCCCGGGGAACACGGATCGCCCGCATGCCGTAGCCGCGGCCGATGCGCAGCACCGCGCCTGCAATCAGCGGGTGGACGTGGAAGTGCTTGTGGGCGTTGACGTGGTCGAGGGGCAGGCCGGTCGCCCGATAGGCTTCGAACTGCGCCTCGATCTCGGCAGCGAGCTGGCGCCGGGCGGCGGGCTTCCGGGCAAGGTCGAGGCCGACGCGGGCCATGTCGGCGCGCATCAGGCCGGTCGAATCGGTGAGGTCGGGGAGTTGCGCCGCCGGCAGGGTCGGCCAAGCTTCCACCAGGACAAGGTGGAGGCCGACCCGCAAGGACGGCATCCGCTTGGCCCGGGCCACGGCATCGGCGGCGGCCGGCGCCGAGACCATCAGGCTCGCCGCGGTGAGGATCCCCCCGCGGTGAGCCTGCTCGACGGCCTCGTTGACTTCGAGGCTCAGCCCGAAATCGTCGGCCGTAACGACAAGACGCTTCACGACGACCTCGTAAGGGGTGTCGAGAGGGCGAGCCCTCTCGCGGGTCCAGGGCGGAGCCCTGGGGAGGGTGCGGGGCGCTGCCCCGCCCCCGCCGGGGCCGCAGGCCCCGGACCCCGGTTCTTAAGCCGCCTTGGCGGTGCCCTGACGCTCCTTGAGGAAGCGGTAGAACTCCACGCCTTCGCGCAGGCGGCGCTTCATCATGTCGGGGGAGCGCACCATCTCGCTGACGATGGAGGCGATCTTCGGGGCGCGGAAGTAGAACTTCCGGTAGAACTCTTCCACCGCCGCGAAGATTTCGGAATGCGACAGGTGCGGGTAGTGCAGCGGAGCGATCTGCACGCCGTTCTCGTCGACCAGTTCGGCGTTCTCGATATCGAGCCAGCCGTTCTCCACCGCCTGCTTGTACAGGAACGTGCCCGGATACGGCGCGGCCAGCGACGCCTGGATCGTGTGCGGGTTGATCCGCTTGGCGAAGGCGATCGTCTCCTGGATCGTCTCCTTGGTCTCGCCCGGCAGGCCGACGATGAAGGTGCCGTGGATGGCGATGCCGAGGTCGTGGCAATCCTTGGTGAACCGCTCGGCCACCTCGACGCGCATGCCCTTCTTGATGTTGTTCAGGATCTGCTGGTTGCCGGACTCGTAGCCGACCAACAGCAGGCGCAGGCCGTTCTCCTTGAGCACCTTCAGGGTCTCGCGCGGCACGTTCGCCTTGGCGTTGCACGACCAGGTCACGCCGAGCTTGCCCAGCTCGCGGGCGATCTCTTCCGCACGCGGGAGGTTATCGGTGAAGGTGTCGTCGTCGAAGAAGAACTCCTTGGTCTGCGGGAACTCCTTCAGGCAGTACTTGATCTCCTCGATCACGTGGGCGACCGAGCGGGTGCGGTAGGTGTGCCCGCCGACCGTCTGCGGCCACAGGCAGAAGGTGCAGCGGCTCTTGCAGCCCCGGCCGGAATAGAACGAGATGTAGGGGTGCTTCAGGTAGCCGATGAAGTACTTCTCCATCTGCAGGTCGCGCTTGTAGACGCTGGTGACGAACGGCAGTTGGTCCATGTCCGTCATGATCTCGCGGTCCTCGTTATGGACCACGACGCCGCTCTCGTCGCGATAGGACAGGCCCTTGATCTCGGACATCGGCGTGCCGTCGGCGACTTCCTTGACGGTGAAGTCGAACTCGTTGCGGGCGCAGAAATCGATGCAGGGCGCCTGGGCCATGGCGCCGGCGGCGTCCACCGCCACCTTGGCGCCGATCAGGCCGGCCTTGAGCTTCGGGTTGGCAGCCTTGAGCGCCTCGACGGTCTTCACGTCCGACTTGAACGACGGCACCGAGGTGTGAAGCACCACGAGGTCGAAATCGTTGGCCTGGGCCACGATCTCGGCGAGCTTGATGTTGTGCGGGGGCGCGTCGATCAGCTTCGAGTTCGGCACCAGGGCGGCCGGCTGGGCCAGCCAGGTCGGGTACCAGAACGACTTGATCTCGCGCTTGGCTTGATAACGGGAGCCGGCACCGCCGTCGAAACCGTCGAAGGTGGGGGCCTGGAGGAAGAGCGTGCGCATGGGGTTCAAGGCCTCAGGGCGTTGCCGGGGGAGGGGTGAGGAAGCGGGAGCCGGGTTCAACGTGTAGGAGCGCCGGCGTCACGGCCGAGGTCGGCGTCCGGGATCAGGGTACCGTCCGCAACCACGTGATAATCATGACCTTTCCATGTCACCGCCCCCGACACGAAGGCCCAGGAGAAGTTCAGGAACGAGAGGATGTCGCGGATCGGCAACAGTCCGTAGCGGTGCGGGGCGAGGCCGAAGGCCCGCTCGAGCTGCCGGCACAGGACGATCCGGCCGGCGAGCGCCAGGCCCGCCACCACCAGCGCGCCGGTTCCGGCGCTGGGCAGCAGCGCGCCCACCAGGGCCAGCGGGAAGGCATGGGTGACGATCGAGCCGGCATAGCCGGCCGGGTCGACGTTGCGGATGGTGCGATTCCAGCGCAGTTCGTGCCGCCACAGGCCCGAGAGGTCCGTGTCGACGCTGGTATGGCCGATGGTGAAGCTCGGGATCACCACCCGGCCGCCGAGGCCGCGCAGGGCCGCGCCGATGGCGTAGTCGTCGGCCAGGTCGTTGCGGAATCGGCGGAAGCCACCGACCGCGTCGAGGTTCGCCCGGGTGAACGCGATGGTGGAGCCGAAGCACGGCTTGGCGAGCCCGAGACTGAGGCCCATCACCACGTTGGGCAGGAACTGCACGTCGATCGCCAGCGCCGAGAGCTGGTCGTAGAGGCCCCGGAAGGCGGGGACGCCGTGGTACAGGCAGGTGACGCCCGAGACGCCGTCCTGCGACAGCTCGGCGACGAGACGCTCCAGGTAATCCGGCCGGACCACCATGTCGCTGTCGGCCAGCACGATCACGTCGTGGGCGATCCGCTCGGCCATGTTGATCAGGTTCGAGACCTTACGGTTCGAGCCGTGCTGGCGGCCGTCTATCACAAGGTCGATGCGGGCGGCCGGGTAGGCCTGCTTCAGCTGCTCGACCACGCCGATGGCCGGGTCGGCCGCCTTCTGGACGCCGAACACCACCTGGACCGGGCCGGCGTAATCCTGGCGCAGCACGGTCTCGAGATTCTCGTACAGGTTGGGCTCGAGGCCGCAGAGCGGCTTCAGCACCGTCACGGACGGGCGGGGCGCATCCGGCCCCAGTCCCGGCACGGGACGCGCGGCGAACCGGCCGGCGTAGTAGGCGGCCGCCAGCGCATAGAGGCAGCCCGCAGCCGCCAGCAGTAGGCAGAACAGCGAGAGCCACGACAATGCGTTGAGCGCCAGCGAGGTGAGATCCATCCGGTCGGGTCCGTGCGGTCGTCCGGCCGCCTCAGGCGGCGTTCGCCGCGTGCGACCCGTTCGGGACGGCACGCATAGCGGCTGTATGTACGACGTCGGCAGTCACGGTGTCGGTTTTGCGGCGAGCATGCCGTCGGCGCGCTGCCGGAGGAACTTCACCGCCCCGTCGGCACCGCCGGACTTCAGCGGGGCGGACAGTGCGTTGCGCTGGGCGGCGATCTCGCTGACGTCGCCGTTGAGCAGCACGTCCTGGATCCGGTTGTCGGCGTTGACCACGAAGTCGACCGCGGAATCGTCGCCGTCGGCCGCGGTGACCCGGGTGGGCACCACGCGCTGGCTGCCGCGTTCCTCGACCTTCGGGGTCACGTCGAACTTGCCGCCGGCCGCCCGGGCCAGGCGGTTGGCGTAGGTCACGGTCAGGCTCCGCTTGAACGCGTCGGTGACCGCCGCCTGCTGCTCCGGGGTGAAGCCCGACCATTTCGAGCCGACCGCGATGCGGGTCATGGCCGGGAAGTCGAACGCCTTCTCCAAGGCCGGCCCCACGGCCGCGACCCGGGCGGGCAGGGGACTCGGGCCGTCCTTCAGGGCGTCGGTGAACGCGGCGTAGAGGTCGCGCACGGTCTGCACCGCGGGATCGTCCGCGGCCCGGGCCGAGACCGGGGCCAGCAGGGGCGCGAAGAGGGGGGCAGCCAGCAGGGCAGCGGCCGCGAGCCGACGGGTCAGGCGCACTTCTTCAACTCCTCGCCGTCGCCGATCCGCGAACCCATGCGGGGCGGGGCGTAGCTGTAGAACGGGCCGAGCGTGGCCGGTTGCGGCACCAGCTTGGCGG
>NZ_VRVD01000760.1:0-2030 GCF_008040015.1 Methylobacterium sp. WL18
GCGGCGCGGCTCTGGGCCCGCGGGGTCCTGGCCGGCCTGCACGGGATCGTCGGCCTGCGCTACGTCGAGGAGGGGCGCGAGCACATCCCGAACGAGCCCTGCCTGCTCGTGGCCAACCACCAATCCACCTGGGAGACCCTGGCCTTCCTGGTGCTGGTCCCGGACGTGGCCATCGTGGCCAAGCGCGAGTTGCTGGCGATCCCGGTGGTCGGCTGGTTCCTGCGGCGCTCGCCGATGATCGTGATCGACCGCGCCAACGGCACGCAGGCCCTGCGAGCGATCATCGAGGGCAGTCAGGCCGCCGTCGCGGCGGGCCGCTCGGTGCTGATCTTTCCGGAGGGCACGCGGGGCCGGGCCGGCGACCCGCTGCAGTTCAAGCGCGGCGTGGAACTGCTCTACGGCCGGCTGCGCCTGCCGGTGGTGCCAGTCGCGGTGAATTCCGGCCTGTTCTGGCCCCGGGGCATGGCCACGCGGGCCGGCACGATCGTGGTGAGCTACCTCGCCGCCCTCGCGCCCGGCCTGCCGGCCGCGGAGTTCCTGCGCGGCACCGAGGGCGCGATCGACCGCGAACTCGACCGCTGGCGTCCGGCCGACGCGCAGGGGCGGCGTTAGCCCCCGTCCCCGCCCCGAACAATCAGGGCTGCGCGCGCCTCCCGCGGCACGGGAGCCGCTGACTACATCGCGAGCCACCACCAGCAAGCTGTTCGGGTGGGCGACGATCAGCTCTCACCTGTCGGCCGGACTTTAGACGACGGCAATCACGGTCTTCGATCAGCGGATCGGCGCGATCGGCCGGATCGCCCCCCCGCAAGCGTGTTTTCGCAACAGACGCGATCCACCGAATACCGATCGTCTCGGTATTCCCTACCGACGCCTGGATTTGCAACCCACAGTTGCACAAATGGTTACTTGATGAACCCGGAGGTGTTCATGTCGCTCTCTCCCGCCGCCATCCTCAGCCCCGCTTCGCGCTCCCTCGCATGGCTCGTCGGCCCCGACGCGCTCCTGTCCACGACCGCCCTCTCCACCGGCCAGCTCGCGAGCCTCGGCCCGATCGCCTCGATCATCGAGGGCACCGTCGATAACGGCTCCGCGGATTCGGGCGGATCGGCGCTGCCGGACACGGTCAGCGCCACGGCGAACCAGATCGTGCTCGACACCCACGCGCAGATCGAGGGGTTCGCCCACGCGGTCGCGCCGCTGAACGGGCCGCTGCACGGATTGACCAATCTCGGCGAGACCGTGGGCCTCGGCCATATCGGCGAGGCCGGCAACCTGATCACCGACCTGACGGGCGCCGTCGCCAACCCGACAGGATCCGGCGCGATCCCGTCGCTGCTGAGCGATGCCGGTGCCGTCGCCACGGCCGCCGGCACGCTGCTCGAATCGGTCACGGCGGTGCCGGCGAGCGGCAACGGCCTCGTCGGGGCCGGCGGAATCCTCAGCCCGGCGACCAGCATCCTCAACCAGGCCGTCCTCGACCTGCACACGACGCTGGAGGATGCCGGCCATCAGGTGTCGGTGCTCAATGCGCCGGTCCACGCGGTCACGGCTCTCGGCGAGACACTCGGCCTCGGTTATCTGGGTCAGGGCGGCAACCTCCTGACCGACACGCTGGCCCTGCCCGGATCGCTCCTGACCGGCGGCGGGCTCGCCTCGGCCAGCCCGGTCCTGTCCGATCTCGGCCACGTCCTCGGCTCGGCCGACACCCTGGTCGGCTCGATCACCGGCGCGGCCAATGCCGGCGGCCTGCTCTCGTCGGACGGGCTGCTGGCCTCCGTCACCAACCTGGCGAACACCGCGGTGCTCGACATCCACGCGACCCTCGAGAATCTCGGGCACGGGGTGCCGCTCCTGAACGACGCGCTCCACGGCCTGACCAATCTCGGCGAGACCCTCGGCCTCGGCTATCTGGGGCAGGGCGGCAATCTCCTGACCGACGTCGCGGCCCTGCCCGGCGACCTGCTGGGCGGCCAGGGGCTCGGGGCGCTGTCGCCGATCCTCAACGATGTCGGCGCCGTGACCCACGC
>NZ_VRVD01000761.1:0-2029 GCF_008040015.1 Methylobacterium sp. WL18
TCCCAGCCGGCCTGCGGTTGTGCGGGCGCCGCGCCACGCATCTCGTCGCGGGCCGCAAGAAGCGCGCGGAAGGGGTCGTCCTGTCCGACGATCCGCGCCAGCTCGGCCAGCGGATCGGGCTTGGCGCCACCCGAGGCGACGCGCCCCTGCTCCTGACGCAGATCGCGCGCGAGGGCGTCCAAATCGACCTGAGCGCGCGAAGCGTTCGTCATGGCAGCATCCTCACATCACGGCCGGTCACCGGCCCGATGCATATCGAGCCTATCGCATCTCATCCGGCGCGGTCACACCGAGCACTGCGAGGCCGGCCGCGAGGGTACTCCGGAGAGCCTCGACGAGCGCCAGCCGCGCCCAGGTCGACTTTCGGTCGGTTGCATTAACAAACCGTAATTGCGGCAAGTCTTTGCCCTTGTTCCATAAAGTATGAAGCGCGGCCGCCATTTCATAGAGGTGGAACGCGATCCGGTGCGGCTCGTGCGCCACGGCCGCCGATTCGAGGACGCGGGGATACTGGGCGACCAGCCGCATCACCTCGACCTCGCCGGGATCGGTCAGGAGGTCGAAATCGGCCTCGCGCAGCAACGCTGCCGGCGAAAGGTCGGCGCCAGGGAAAGCCTCGCGCGCCTGCCGCTGCACCGAGCGGACGCGGGCATGGGCGTACTGGACGTAGAAGACCGGGTTGTCCTTCGACTGCTCGACCACCTTGGCGAGGTCGAAATCGAGGGTCGCGTCGTTCTTCCGGTAGAGCATCATGAACCGGATCGCGTCGCGCCCGACCTCGTCGATCACGTCGCGCAGCGTCACGAACTCGCCGGCCCGCTTCGACATCTTGACGGGCTCGCCCGCGCGCAACAGCCGCACCAGCTGGCAGAGCTTCACGTCCAGCGTCGCCTTGCCGTCGCTGACGGCCTTCACGGCCGCCTGCATGCGCTTGACGTAGCCGCCGTGGTCGGCGCCGAGCACGTCGATCAGCTCGGTGGCGCCCGCCAGGTACTTCGCGCGGTGGTAGGCGATGTCGGAGGCGAAGTAGGTGTAGGACCCGTCCGACTTCAGCAGCGGACGGTCGTTGTCGTCTCCGAAATCCTTGGTCCGGAACAGCGTCTGCTCGCGATCCTCCCAATCCTCCGGCAGCTGGCCCTTAGGCGGCGGCAGGCGGCCCTCGTAGACGAGCCCGCGCTCGCGCAGCTCCTGGAGCAGGGCCTTCACGGCGCCGCTCTGCTGGAGCGTCCGCTCGGAGAAGAACACGTCGTGCCGGATGCCGATCGCCGCGAGGTCGGCCCGGATCATGTCCATCATCATGGCGAGGGCCGTCTCGCGCACGGCGGGGAGCCATTCGGACTCCGGCCGGTCGAGGAGCGCGCGGCCGTGGGTCTCGGCGAGGTGGACGCCCACGGGCTTGAGGTAATCGCCCGGATAGAGCCCCTCGGCGATCGCGAACGGCTCGCCCAGCGCCTCGCGGTAACGCTGGTAGGCCGAGCGGGCCAGGACATCGACCTGGGCGCCGGCGTCGTTGATGTAATATTCCCGCGTCACCTGGCGGCCGGCCGCGACCAGGAGGTTGCACAGGGCGTCGCCGAACACCGCGCCGCGGCCGTGGCCGACATGCATCGGTCCGGTGGGGTTGGCCGAGACGTACTCGACGTTGATCGCTCCCCCGGGGAGCTGGGCGCGGCCGAACTGCTCGGGGTCCGCGAGCGCGCTGCGGATCACATCCTGGAAGATCCCGGGCGCGAGCCGAAGGTTGATGAAGCCCGGGCCCGCGACGCCGGCCTCCAGGATGCGCGGGTCGGCGCGCAGTTCCGCGGCCAGGGCCTCCCCCAGGGCCTTCGGGTTGGTCCGCGCCTCCTTGGCCAGGACCAGCGCGGCGTTCGTGGCCAGGTCGCCATGCGTCGTGTCGCGCGGCGGCTCGACGACGACGCGGCCGAGGTCGAGGCCCTGCGGCAGCATCCCCGCGCGAGCGAGACCGAGACCGATGAACATCTTCGCCCTGTTCGAGGCGCGTGTGCGCGAGGCCGTGGAGGCGCTGACC
>NZ_VRVD01000762.1:0-2025 GCF_008040015.1 Methylobacterium sp. WL18
CCGCGGTCCTGACCGCCCTGGCCGCCCCGGCCGAGGCCCGCCGCGGGCGGCACCATCATCACCATGCGTCGGGGGGCGGCTACAACCCGCCCTACGCCGCCATGGTGGTGGATGTGAAGAGCGGGAAGACGCTGCACGCGGTCAACGAGGACGCGCTGCGCCATCCGGCCTCGATCACCAAGGTCATGACGCTCTACATGCTGTTCGAGCAGATGGAGCGCGGCAAGTTCGCCCTCGATTCCGAGCTGACCATGTCGGCCCACGCCGCCGCCCAGGCGCCGTCGAAGCTCGGCCTGCGCCCCGGCCAGACCATCTCGGTCGAGGACGCGATCAAGGCGATCGTCACCAAGTCGGCTAACGACGTGGCCTGCGCGATCGGCGAGAACATCGCCGGCTCCGAGGAGCGCTTCGCCCAGATGATGACCGCCAAGGCGCACGCACTCGGCATGAGCCGGACCCGCTACGCCAACGCCTCCGGCCTGCCGGACCCCGACCAGCTCACCACCGCCCGGGACCTCACCGTCCTGGCCCGCGCCATCCAGGACCGGTTCCCGCACTATTACCGCTACTTCCAGACCCGCTCCTTCGCGTTCCGCGGCCGGGTGATCGGCAACCACAACCACCTGCTCGGCAACGTCCAGGGCGTGGACGGGATCAAGACCGGCTACACCCGCGACTCGGGGTTCAACCTGATGACCGCGGCCAAGTCCGAGGGCCGCCAGATCGTGGCGATCGTGCTCGGCGGCAAGTCGGGCGGCAGCCGCGACCGGATCATGGCCGACCTCGTCCGCTCCAACCTGCCCCGGGCCTATGCCGGCGCCCGCCAGTCGGCGCCGGTCACCGAGGTGGCCGAGCGGGCCCGCCCGGCCGTGGTGGCGGATGCCGTCTCGCGCACCCGCACCCAGGTCGCCTCGGCCGACGACGAGGATGTCGAGACCACCGGCACCACCGGCGAGCCCCTGGACATCATGCCCTCGCGCTCGACCACGACGCCGGGCGGCACCTGGAAGCCCGGTCCGCAGGGCGTGTCGCAGGCGCTGCCGAAATCCGCGCAGGCATATGCCGGCGCGAGCACCGCTCAGGCGCCGTTCCCCGGCGCGTCCAAGACCGCGGCCCGGCTGGCCTCCGCCGAACGCGACGAGCCGCCCAAGGCCGTCACCGGCACCCGCGTCGTCCCCACCGCCTGGGTGATCCAGCTCGGCGCCATGGACGACGAGTCCAAGGCCCGCACGATGCTCTCGGAGGCCCGCGCCAAGGCCGGGGGCAGCCTGTCCAAGGCGGCGCCCTACACGGTCAAGGTCGAGCATGGCGGGACCACGCTCTACCGCGCCCGCTTCTCCGGCTTCGCGGAGCAGGATTCCGCGCAGGATGCCTGCACGGCCCTGAAGCGCAGCGGCTTCAGCTGCTTCGCGACCCGCAGCTGAACCACTCGAGCATCATCCCGAAAGGTGGGTTCCGGCTTTCGGACCGAGATGATGCAGAAACAGAAGCCTCGAGCGTCGTCCCGGCTCTGATGTCCGGGCCGACGCCCTAGGCGATCGACGGCGCGCCGATCCGGCGCGCCGGCACGACGGAGCCGCGGCTGTGTTTGCCCGCGGCTGCGAACCAGTCAGCATCTGACAACGCGCGTGGAGTTCAGCGATGTCGGTTCAAAAGCCTGTCCCGGGCCGCGTTGACCCGCGCCGCCCTGTCGGCACTTCCGCCCTGGTCGGGGTGGGTGAGCTTCATCAGAGACCTGTGGGCCGTCCGGACCTGCTCAGCGGTCGCCCCGCGCTGAAGCCCCAAGATCTGGTACGCCTCCTCCTGCGTCATCGACCCTGGATACGCCGGGCGTCCCGGCCGCGGGTCTCGATCGCGCTCAGCGTCTACACGCCAGCCGGGCGCCCGGCGGTCGAGATACGGCTCTAGGAGCGCCGCGCCCGCGGGATCGCGCGCGCGGCAGGCCTGCAGCCCGGGGAGTATAAAAAAAAACCCACCCCCCCCCCCAAACAGGAGGGGGGGGTGGGGGGGGTGGTGGTGAAAAAA
>NZ_VRVD01000763.1:0-2021 GCF_008040015.1 Methylobacterium sp. WL18
GCCGGTCTCCGCGGCGGCGCCGGCCACGCCGGCGATGTTGCTGGTCACCTCGCCGGTGCCCTGCGCCGCCTGCCCGACGTTGCGCACGATCTCCTGGGTGGCCGCCCCCTGCTCCTCGACCGCGGCCGCGATGGTTGTGGCCACCGCCTCGATCTCCTTGATCCGGGCGGTGATCGCCGCGATCACCGAGACGGCCGCCCCGGTGGATGTCTGGATCTGGCCGATCTGGCCGGCGACCTCCTCGGTGGCCCGGGCGGTCTGGTTGGCCAGCTCCTTCACCTCGGCCGCCACCACGGCGAAGCCGCGCCCGGCCTCGCCGGCGCGGGCGGCCTCGATCGTGGCGTTGAGCGCCAGCAGGTTGGTCTGGGCCGCGATGTCGGTGATCAGCCGGACCACGTCGCCGACCTTGGCGGCGGCGGCGCCGCTCAGCTCCTGCACCAGCGTCGCGGTCTGGTCTGCCTCGGATACGGCGCCCTGGGCGAGCTTGGCCGAGCCGTCCACCTGCCGGCCGATCTCCTGGACCGACGAGCCGAGCTCCTCGGCCGCGCTCGCCACTGTGTTGACGTTGGAGGCGGCCTCCTCGGCGGCGGCCGCCACGGTGGTGGACTGGCTGGCGGTCTGGGTCGCGGTGGCGGTCATGGCCTGGGCGGTGGCCTGCAGCTCGGTGGCGGAGGACGAGACCTGGCCGATGATCCGGCCGACCGTGCCCTGGAAGCCGTCGGCCAGCTCCAGCATCGTCTGGCGGCGCGCCTCCGCGGCCGCCTCGTCGGCGACCCGCCGGATCTCGGCCTGCTCGGCTGCCTTCTGGGCGACGAGCGCCTTGATGCCCTCCACGGCGCGGCCGATCAGGCCGATCTCGTCGCCGCGCCGTGCCTCGGGGATCTCGGCGTCGATCTCGCCATCCGCCATGCGCCGCAGCACGTCCGTCAGCCGGCGGATCGGGCGCGTCACGCCGAGGATCACGACCAGGGCGCCCCCGATGATGCCCGTGGCGATACCGATGAGCGAGACGATCAGCAGCAGGGAGCGGGTCGCGTTGGTCTCGGCGGTGAGGTCGTCCGACCGCTTCTGGACCGAGACGTCCATGTCATCCACGAGGGTGCGGGCGGCTTCAGTCAGTTCCGCCCGGATCGGTTCGGCCGTCCGGTGTGCGAGCGCGAGGGCCTCGCTGCCCTGGCCCTTGTCGGCGAGGTTGCGCATGTCCCGAACGGTCCGGGCATAGGCGTCGAATTGCGTGGCGATCCGGTCGATCCGATCCCGGAAGGCGGGCGCGTCGCGCCGGGCGTCTTCGACCAGCTTCGCGGCCTCGGCCACGAGGGCCTCAAGGCCCATGCCGACCCGGGTCCCGTCCGCCGTGCCGGCTTCCGCCGCGCTGCGGAAGGCCACGTAGCTCAGCTGCGCGACGACGCGGTTCAAACGCGCCACCCGGACGACCGCCTTCGATTCCTTGTCGAGCAGGATCGTGTAGGCGACGTCGATCCCGGCGACATTCTGCGATGTGTACCAAGCTGATCCAAAGAAGAGCAGACTCATCAACGCAATGACAGAAAAAAGCTTCGTGGGAATATTGATCTTGGATATCAGTTCCATGGAAGCCTCTGCTTGGCGCGATGGCGAACGTGCCCGAGAGATCTGTGTCGATTTCTGAGGATGGCGGCAAGGTGAATCGTTGCCGATCGATGTCTATGCTGTCCGGATCGAAAGATCGGGCGCGGTAATTTTGCGACCAGGATAAATTATGAACTCTGCAAATTTGCCGTGTAAGGCGTCTGAATAAAGCAGTAACGTTATTTTAATGGTGTTGACGGGCGCTGGACGCCATTATCCCCGCAGCATGACGCTCACGGGGCGATCCAGCTGCCGGTCCAGTCGCCCTGCCCCCGGGTCCAGGCCGCCCGGCGGTGTCCGCGGCGGTCGAGATAGAGGAAGTCCAGGCGCGCGGCTCGCACCCGGACGGCGGCGAAATGCGGCCGGCCAAGGGTCGCCGCAGTCACCTCGTCCGGCAGCGTGTAGGCGTCGCC
>NZ_VRVD01000764.1:0-2018 GCF_008040015.1 Methylobacterium sp. WL18
AGGCCCGCCAGCGGCGGCCGGGAGGCGGCGCGCAACAGGAGCCACAGGGCCAGCGGCAGGCCGAGCATCGCGGCGACGCAGGGGATCGGCGCATCCGGCAGGACGCTGGGCTCCGTCCGGTACCAGATCACCGTCGCGATCACGGTTAGGAGCACGGGGACCGCGATGCGCGGGTCCCAGAGCGGTGGGATGTAATAGAGCTGCGGGTGGCGCGGCACCTGCGGCAGCAGGACGAAGTCGCTGAACAGCAGCGGCTCGCCGATCACCGAGCGCTTCGCGCGGCTGACATAGATCAGCGCGGCGACGGAGACGACGCAGGTCAGGGCGGCCAGCCAGGGCCGCCACGAGAAGCAGAACCAGAACAGCAGGATCAGCAGGTAGCCGAGTAACCGCAGGGCGAGATCCCGCGGCGCGAGGCTCGCCCGGGTGAGCGAATCGCCGACGAAGATTTCGAGGGCGAGGCAGAGGGCCAGCGCGAGGCCGGTGGCGGTAAGGAACGTCGTCAAGGTCCAGGAACTCGGAGAGGGGCGAGCGTGCGAGCGATCGATACGGGGTCCGACTCGGCACGGAAGAACATGTTGAAACAAGGGCTTCGGGACATTCCCTGAAGAGGGGGCTTCGGCGACGCCCCCTCTTCCGGAACAAGAGAAGCCCGCTCTATCCTCGTGTGCCGGCTCGAAAATCCGGCACACCGGATGCCAAGGCGGTGCCCCCTGCCCTCAGCGCGGTCCAGCCTCGCGGCCGACGCCGCGGCGGCGGCGCAACGCCCGCACGATCGGATTGAACAGGCCGTAGCGGGCGCGCATGATCCAATGTGCGGTGCGGCCGATCGCGAGCGCGCTGCGGGGGGCGGCCTCCCGGGCGGCGCTCAGCCGGTCGAGCAGCTGCTCGGGGCTGCAGGGTTTCATGGCCACGGGGTCGAGGTAGCGCGAATAGAGGATCATCGCCCCTGCCACCAACTCGTCCAGGGTGAGCCTGCGGCCGCGGTCGGCTCCCGGCGCCAGATCCTCGGACAGGCCCCAGCCCGAGTAGAACGGGCGGCCATGAGTCGCCACGGTGAGCCCGCGGATCAACGCCTCGAAGCCCGCCAGCGAGGTCATGGTCTCGACGTGGTGGACCCGGTCGAGCAGGTCGACGATGCTGACCCCCGCCACGATCCGGTCGGCGAGCGCCAGCGCCTCCGCCTCCGGGATGATGCCGGGGCGGAAACCCGCCTCGACGTCGGGATGAGGCTTGTAGAGCAGGAAGGCGTCGGGGTTGCGCCGCCGCGCGGCCTCGAGCAGCGCCCGGTTCGAGCGCACCAGCGGCGAGCCGTGCTGAACCGAGGCGTCGTCCTCCACCTGTCCCGGTACCAGCACGATCCGCCGGCCGGCCGGCCAATCGAGCGATGCGGCGTCCAGGCCGACATTGTACTTGCTGAGGCGGCGGGCCACGACTTCCTCGCGCAGGCGCTTGGCCCGGCTCACGAGTTCGGGCGGGAAATCCGAGTCGGCCAGCAGCCGCTGCAGGCGGCTTTCCCGGCGCGGGTCGTAGTAGATGCCGAGGTCGTCGACCACGATGGAGGCGCCGGGCTGCAGGCTCGCCCCGAGGCCCACCGAGCGCAGGAAGCCGTCCTCCACCCGGGCGAGCGGCAGGCCGGCCTGCGTGCAGGCGTCTTCCAGCTTGCCCGGCGCGCGCGTCGCCCAGGCGAGGATCCGGCCGTGATGGCGCCGGCCCGCCGCGACCGCGGCCTCGGCCGTCATGGTGTGGATTGGGCACCCGGCGGGCCCGGCGCCGAGCACGTCGAGGGCCGGCCTCTTCCAGCGCGACATGCCGACATAGACGACACGCCGGTCGTTCTCGGCGAATCGTGCGGCCAGCCAGGCCACCGCCTCGGCGCAGGCCTCGCGGCCGATCGGCGCGCGGGTCCAGGGATCGAGGTAGTGGATGCCGCCCGCCCCGCCAAGCGGCGCGCCGTCGAGGCTGATCCGCAGGGATGCGAAGCCGGTCTCCGGCCGGTCGTACGGGCTGAGCAGGGG
>NZ_VRVD01000765.1:0-2008 GCF_008040015.1 Methylobacterium sp. WL18
GGTCCGGGCGGTCTGAAGGCCGCGGTCGAGGTCCCGCAGGCGCTCGCCGCCCTGCCCGACCAGGCGCTTCAGCCGCTCGATCTCGGCGGCGAAGCGGGCCGCGGCGGCTTGCCGGTCGGAGCGCTCGTCCTCCAGGGCGGCGATGTGGATTGCCGCCTCGCTGCCGAGATCCTCGCGTCCGTCGGCGAGCGCCCGGCGCGCCCCGTCCGACAGGGTCTCGATCCGGGCGTCGATCCCGTCCAGCGCGCGGGCCTCGGCGGCGTGGTAGGCCATGGCGACGGCGAGCTCGCGCCGGGCCGTCGCCAGGGCTCCGGCCGCCTCCCGGATCTGCTGGCGCAGGATCGTCACCGCGTTGGCGTCGTGGATCGCCTGGGCGTTGTCGGCGATCACGCCGCGCATCAGGAGGGAGAGGGTCCTCATCACGGTTCACCTCGGGGAGCGGCGCACCGGACCCGGTCCGGAATTTGTTGAACGCCGTTCATAAAAGACATAAGCACGGCCGGACGGACTCGGCAAGGCATTAAATGAACGACGTTCAGAAAAAACTGCGGGGCCGCCCGCGCAAGGGTCAGACCGACCGCCAGGCGGATCGTCAGACCCTGATCGCGGCCGCGGTGGCGATCCTGGACGCGGGCGGGCCGGGGGCGCTCACCGCCCGGGCGGTCGCCGAGCGGGCGGGTACCGCGGTCGGCTCGGTCTACACGCAGTTCGACAGCCTGGAACTGCTGCGGCTGGAGGCCAACGCCATCACGATGCGGCGCCTGCGGGACGCCCTGGCGGCGGCGCTTTCCGCCTGCCCGTCCCGGGAGACCGACGCCCGGCTGCTGTGCCTGGCCGACGCCTACCTGGCGTTCGCCGCCGAGCACCATCCCGCCTGGGTGGCGATCTTCGAGCGGCGCACGGTGGCGGCGCCCGCCTCGGTCCAAGCCGACATCGCGGCCCTGTTCGGGGTCCTGGAGGGTGTGCTGCGCGATGGCGGCCAACTCGCCGAGGCCGCGATCCCGGTGATGGCCCGGGCGCTTTGGTCGAGCGTCCACGGCATGACCTACCTGGCCGATCTCGGCGGCCTCGGGCCCCTCGGGGCGGCGGATGTCCGCCCGATGATCGACGCCCTGGTGCGGGCGGCGGTGCGGGGCTTTCCGTCCGCCTGAACTCGTCCGCGGGCAGGGTCTGGCTCGAACGGTCGGGGCTCCGCCCCGAAGCCCCGCCGAAGTCCTGAGCCCTTTGGGAACCCGATACTTCCGGTCGCCTGGCGCGCGCCGCCGGAATGGATAACCGGTTCGGTACAAGCGAGCGCGTTGTATCGACGGCGCTAAGCGGCCTTCACCTCGGCCAAAAAGCCCTTGACCGCTTGGTCGAGGTCGTCCGAGCCGCGGGTGAGGTCCCGGGCGGCGGCCAGCACCTGCTCGGAGGCGAACCCGGTCTCGTCGGCGCCCCGGCGCAGGTCGGCGATGCTCCCGGACACCGCCTCGGCCCCGGAGGCGGCGCTCACCACCCCGCGCACGATCTCCTGGATCGCGGCGTTCTGCTCTTCCATGGCGGCCGCGACCCCGACCGCGATGCTGCGCATCTCCTCGATGGTCTGGCCGACCTCGCCGATCGCCGCCACGGCCTGACGGGTCTCGCCCTGGATCCGGGCGATCTGCGCGGCGATGTCGTCGGTGGCCTTGGCGGTCTGGCTCGCCAGCTCCTTCACCTCCGTGGCGACCACCGCGAAGCCGCGGCCGGCCTCGCCGGCGCGGGCCGCCTCGATGGTGGCGTTCAAGGCCAGCAGGTTGGTCTGCGCGGCGATGCCCGAGATGAGGGCGACCACGTTGCCGATCCGCTCGGTGCCGTCGGCGAGCGCCCGCACGGTCGCCTCGCCCTGGCGGGTGGTCTCGGCCGCGCGTCCGGCGATCTCCGAGGTGCGATGCACCTGCCCGGCAATCTCCTGGACCGAGGCCGACATCTCCTCGGTGGCCGCCGCCGCGGTCTGGACGTCGGCGGAGGTCCCGGCCGCCTGGGCGGT
>NZ_VRVD01000766.1:0-2001 GCF_008040015.1 Methylobacterium sp. WL18
GCCCAGGACCGCGGCAGCGTCAACCCGAGGCCGCTGCCGCCGCTCGAGCATCCGGACGCGCCCACGACCCCGGCCAAGGCCCTGTTCGGCCGCGTCACCCGGGCCTCCGGCGGGCCGGCCCACATCTACGGGTTCTACGCCAAGGGCTGCTTCGCCGGCGGCGAGGCGCTGGCGATGGACGGGCCGAACTGGCAGGTGATGCGCCCGTCCCGCAACCGGATGTGGGGCACGCCGGTCCTGATCGATTTCGTCGAGCGCCTGTCGCAGAAGGCCGCCCGGGTCGGCTGGCCGGGGCTGCTCGTCGGCGACATGGCCCAGCCCCGCGGCGGCCCGATGATCACCGGCCACGCCTCGCACCAGATCGGCATCGACGCCGACATCTGGCTGACCCCGATGCCCGACCACCGCATGAGCCGGGCGGAGCGCGAGGAGACCTCGGCCACCGACATGGTCCGCCGGGACCGCCTCGACATCGACCCGGAGGTCTGGACCCCGACGCACCTGCAGCTGATCAAGCTCACCGCCGAGCAGCCGGAGGTGGAGCGCATCTTCGTCAACGCGGCGATCAAGAAGGCCCTGTGCCGGGACGCCGCGGGCAGCCGGTGGATGTCCAAGGTGCGCCCGATGTACGGGCACAACTACCACTACCATATCCGGCTTTCCTGCCCGGCCGGCCAGGACGATTGCCAGCCCCAGGGGGCGCCCCCGGCCGGGGATGGCTGCGACGACCTGAGCTACTGGTTCTCGGACGCGGTGCTGCATCCCAAGCCGCCCAAGGTACCGCCGAAGCCGAAGCCCGCCATGACCATGGCGGCCCTCCCGTCCGCCTGCCGGGCGGTGCTGAAGGCGCCGTAGCCTCGCCGGGACCGGGATTGCGGCGGCTCAGTCCAGGCACTGGGCGAAGTAGAGCTGCCGGATCCGCTCCATGGCCTGATACGCCTCCCCCGGCCTGAAGGTCATGAGCTCCGGGCCGTCGGGGACGCGGCCGAAGAACGACCGGGGGAGATCGGCCACGAAGCCGCGCTCGCCCGTGTACAGCCCGTCCCTGTTCTTCACGTTGACCGAGCCGCAGACGATCGACCCGCCGCTGCGGCGCAGCACGGTGACCTTCGCGTCCGGGCTGTTCAGGTGCCGCCCGATCAGGTCGAGGACCGCGCGGGTGTCCGCCGGCCCCAGGGCGGCGCCGGAGCCGTCGTCCACCGTCTGGGCGCGGGCTCCCGACGCGACGGCGGCCATCGCCAGGCAGAGCAGAGCGGATACGGGTCGGATCATGCGGTGCTGCCTGCGCTCCTCGCGCATCGTCTCTTTCCGAACGCCGGCGGCCGGCATTCGGGACGAGGCTTCAGACGCGCCACGCTACGGGGTGCGAAGCCGGCGGGAAAGCGCGCGATCCGGATTTCGAAGCCACTCCGGACCGATTGCAGCACTATCCATGACGTCATCGCCCACCGACAGAGCCGGACGGGATGTTTCGGAAGGCTATAACGGCGCCGGTCAATAATAATATGCGGCTCCTATGAAGTCGGATTCTTATTTTTTTCCTGTCGGCTCACGGCACACTTGTTTCCCGGCACGAACCCGTATGGAACGGGCGGCGTGCCTGTGCGGGCGCGGACGAGGAGATCGCAGCGTGACCCGATGGCTGACGGCCGTGATGATCTCCACCACGCTGATGAGCGCGCCGGCGTGGGCGCGCCTCGGGGTGGACGACAAGGCGTCGCTCTGGCCGCGCGCCTCCATGGCCGACAAGGTCGATTTCACCGACCGGATGGGCAAGGCGATGCGCACGCTCTCGCCCGATCTCGACAGCCGCTACTTCATGCACTGCCTGGAGGAGACGGCGAATATCGGCGACACCAAGGACCTGACGCTGAACGACATGGTGCGCACCTGCCTGTCGCTGCACGCCCGGGACGCGAAGGATCCGGAGTGAGCGCGCGGTGCCGGGCGTGATCCGCCGGGGCGGCAGGCGGACCGCCGGCGCGGCGCTCGGCCTCACCC
>NZ_VRVD01000767.1:0-1994 GCF_008040015.1 Methylobacterium sp. WL18
CCTCTCCCCCCCTGCTCCGCAGGGTACCCTCCCCCGCAGAGGGGGGAGGGGAAAGCGCGCGGCTGCCTCGGGAGGCCCGACTCGGCGGTCTCACGAAAAAAAATCATGCCGCTAGGGCGTCCTTGGGCGCGTAGTGGCAGGCGGCGAGGTGCGCGGGGGCCTTCGGCTCGAGGGCCGGGGCGTAGGCGCGGCACAGGTCGGTCACGTCCGGGCAGCGTCCGGCGAAGACGCAGCCCTCGATCCGCTGCTTCAGGCTCGGGACCATGCCGGGAATCTCGGCGAGCCGCTCGGTGGCGCCGTGCTCGACCGCGCCGAGCTTGGGCACCGCCCCCATCAGCCCGCGGGTGTAGGGATGGCGCGGGGCGCGGAACAGGTCGCGGACCGAGGCCTCCTCGACCTTCCGGCCGGCATACATCACCACCACCCGGTCGGCGACCTCCGCGACCACGCCGAGATCGTGGGTGATCAGCATGATCGCGGCGCCGACCCGACGCTTCAGGTCGCGCATCAGGTCGAGGATCTGGGCCTGGATGGTCACGTCGAGGGCCGTGGTCGGCTCGTCGGCGATCAGGAGTTTCGGCGAGCAGGCGAGCGCGATGGCGATCATCACCCGCTGGCGCATGCCGCCCGAGAGTTGGTGCGGGTATTCCCGCACCCGGCGCATCGGCTCGGGGATGCCGACCAGCGTCAGCATCTCCACGGCCCGGGCCTCGGCCTCGCGCCGGCTCAGGCCCTGGTGCAGCCGCAGGGTCTCGCCGATCTGGCGGCCCACCGTCAGCACCGGGTTCAGGCTGGTCATCGGCTCCTGGAAGATGACGCTGATGTCGTTGCCGCGGATCTTGCGCATCGCCCGGTCGGGCAGGTCGAGGAGGTTCGTCCCCTCGAACCGGATGGCGCCGGCGATGCTGGCCGGCGGCTCGGGCAGGAGCCGCAGGATCGACATCGCGGTCACCGACTTGCCGCAGCCGGATTCGCCGACGATCGCCAGGGTCTCCCCCGCCTGGATGGCGAAGGACACGCCGTCCACCGCCCGGTTCGCCCCATCGGGGGTGCGGAAATGGACCTGCAGGCTCTCGATCGACAGGAGGGGTGTGCCGCTCACGCTGCTGGTCCTCATGCGTCTTTGGCCATGCGGGGATCGAGGGCGTCGCGCAGGCCGTCGCCGACGAGGTTCACCGCGAGCACCGTCATGGACAGGAAGATCGCCGGGAACAGGATGATGTAGAACTTCACCTGCCAGAGGGCCCGGCCCTCGGCCATGATGTTGCCCCAGGACGGCGTCGAGGGCGGCACGCCCGCACCGATGAACGACAGGATCGCCTCGGTGATCATCGCGGAGGCGCAGATGTAGGTCGCCTGCACGGTCATGGGCGCCAGGGTGTTGGGCAGGATGTGGCGCCAGATGATCGCCGGCATGCGCGTGCCCGTGGTCACGGCGGCCTCGACATAGGGCTGCTCGCGCAAGGACAGCACGACGCCCCGGACCAACCGGGCGACCCGGGGGATCTCCGCGATGGTGATCGCCACGATCACGTTCTGGACCGAGCCGCGGGTGAGCGCCATCAGGGTGATCGCCAGCAGGATCGGCGGGATCGACATCATGCCGTCCACGATCCGCATCACGATGCCGTCGAGCCAGCGCACCATCCCGGAGACGAGCCCGACCGCGAGCCCCGCCACCGAGGCGAGGAGCGCCACGGAAAATCCGACCAGCAGCGAGACCCGGGCGCCGTAGACCACCCGCGAATAGATGTCCCGGCCGAGCATGTCGGTGCCGAACCAGTATTGGGCCGAGGGCACGCGGGTGCGCTTGGCCGGCGCCAGGGCGGTCGGGTCGACGGTGCCGAGATAGGGCGCGAGCACCGCCATCAGGAACACGATCAGCAGCAGGACCCCGCCGGCCACGATGGTCGGGTTGCGGCGGATGTAGGTCCAGACCCGGCCCCGGCGCCGCCGCGCCGGGATCACGTCCGGCAGCGGCGCCGCGACGGCGA
>NZ_VRVD01000768.1:0-1980 GCF_008040015.1 Methylobacterium sp. WL18
GGCGGCGTTGGCGATCAGGCGGCGCTCCGCCTGGGTCAGCGGCGCGGCGCCCGCGACGTCGGCGTGGAACGCGGTCGGGATAATCCGCACGGTGCGGGCCTTCGCCAAAGCCGGCCGGTCCACGTAGAGCCGCGAGGCCGAGGCGACCGCGCTGCTCGCCTGCAGCCGGTCGTAGCGGGTGAGCGAACCGCGATCGTTCAGCAGCACCGTGCCGCAGGCCGTCACAGTCGACAGGAGCGCGACGGCGGCGGCGATCCGCGACAGGGATCGGCGCTTGGTCGGAGAGGGCTGCATCGCGTGTCTCGTGGCCGGCACCGCGCCGGTATCGACGGCCGGAAGACCGCTCGCCCTAAACGTAGCCATTGGACCACGCGCACAAAAGGTGGTGTTCGGTCACGACGCAACCCCTGTTGCCTTGCGGATACAGGCGCGAAACACGACCGTGCGAGATCGCGGCCCCGCCGTGCAACCGTCCCGGCACGACGCGCGTCTGCTGTCCGATGCCTGCCTCGACCCAAAGACCGCTCTGGATCGTCCCCCTGACGGTGGCCACCGCCCTGTTCATGGAGAACACCGATTCCACGGTGATCGCCACGGCGCTGCCCAGCATCGCGGCGAGCCTCGGCGAGGATCCGATCGCCCTGAAGCTGGCGCTGACCTCCTATCTGGTCAGCCTGGCGATCTTCATCCCGGTGAGCGGCTGGATGGCCGACCGCTACGGCGCGCGGACGGTGTTCCGGGCCGCGCTCGTCGTATTCATGCTGGGATCCCTCGCCTGCGCCGCGGCCAACGGGCTGGCCTGGTTCGTCGCCGCGCGGTTCCTCCAGGGCATGGGCGGGGCCATGATGGTGCCGGTCGGGCGCCTCGTGGTGCTGCGCAGCGTGCCGAAGTCGCAGCTGGTGACCGCTCTGGCCTACCTGACCTTCCCGGCGCTGGTCGGCCCGGTGCTCGGTCCACCGCTCGGCGGTCTGATCACCACCTGGTTCGACTGGCGCTGGATCTTCTTCATCAACCTGCCGATCGGCGTCGCCGGAATCGTGCTGGCGAGCCTGTACTTCGAGGACGTGCGCGAGCCGGAGCGGCCGCCGCTCGACCTGACCGGCTTCTTCGTGCTTGGCACCGGACTCGCCGCCCTGATGCTGGGGCTGGCCTCGATGGGACGCCATCTGCTGCCGGCCTCAATCTCCTGGGGATGCCTGGCCGCGGGGGCGATCCTGCTGCCGCTCTACGTCGTCCATGCGCGGCGGGTCGCCCACCCGATCGTGCGGCTCGACCTGATGAACCGCCCGACCTTCCGGGTCGCGATCCTCGGCGGCAGCCTGTTCCGGGTCGGGACCGGCGCGATCCCGTTCCTGCTGCCGTTGATGCTGCAGGTCGGGTTCGGGCTCGACGCCCTGCATTCCGGGCTGATCACCTTCGCGGCGGCGGCCGGTGCAATGTTCGTGAAGACCCTCGCGCCGAAGATCCTGCGGCGTCTCGGCTTCCGCGCCGTCATGGTCTTCAATGCCGTGCTGGCCTCGGCCTTCCTGGCGGTGAACGGGCTCTACACCGCCGACACGCCGCACTGGATCATGATCGCGCTGCTGTTCCTGGGCGGCTGCTCGCGCTCGGTGCAGTTCACCTGCGTCAACGCCATCGCGTATGCCGACCTCGAATCCCGCGAGATGAGCGCGGCCACGAGCTTCGCCAGCGTCTGCCAGCAGCTGTCGCTGAGCCTCGGGGTGACCCTCGGCGCGCTGGCGCTCGAGGGCGCGGCGGGCTTCCATGGCCGGACCACGATCGAGGCCGGCGATTTCGGGCCGGCCTTCTTCGCCGTGGCGGTCTTGTCGGCGGCCTCGGTGCTGGCCTTCCGCAAGCTGACGCCGGATGCCGGGGCCGAGATCTCGGGCCGCAGGATAGTCGCCGCGACCCCGCCGGCGTCGGCCGAGATGAAGCCGCGGGCGAGCTGACCCGATCAGGCCGCGGCGCGCGCCGGGGCCT
>NZ_VRVD01000769.1:0-1980 GCF_008040015.1 Methylobacterium sp. WL18
CCTGCACGATGGTGATCTTCTGGGCGATGGTCTGCATGGCGTCGACCGCCCGGCCCACCGCGGCGCCGCTCGCCTCGGCGTCCTTGGCCGACTGGCGCGCGATCGCCTCGGTCTGGCTGGCGTTCTCGGCGTTCTGCTTCACGTTGGCGGCCATCTCCTCGACGGAGGCGGACGCCTCCTCGGTGGAGGCCGCCTGCTCGGTGGAGCCCTGCGACAGCTGCTCGGCCGAGGCCGACAGCTCCTGAGAGCCCGCCGAGACGTTGCCGGCGGCGGTGGCGGCCTCCGTCACCACGGCCCGGAGCTTGCCCAGCATCTGCTCCAGGGCGATGCCGAGGACGTCCTTGTCGGACAGGCGCTTGGCCTCGACGGTCAGATCGCCCGCCGCGATCGCCGAGGCGACGCCGGCGATCACCTGCAGGTTGTCGGTGGTCGCCCGGAGATGGGCCTGGACCTCGCTGCTGAGCCCGCCGAAATCCTGCGTGAGGGTCTTGGTGAAGTCGCCGAGCGAGGCGGCGGCCAGCACGTCCGAGATCTCCCGGAAGGCCTGCTCCACCGCCTGGGCGGTGCCCTGGATCCGGCCGACCTCGTCGAGGCGGCCGGTGTCGAACGGCGTCGCCAGGGTCGCCAGGCGGGCGCTGATCGCGGTGACCGGCTTCGCCACGGTGCGGACCAGCACGAACCCGATCGCGACGGCGATCACGAGGTTGGCCGCGATGCCGAGCAGGATCATCTGCGTCGTGGTCTCGAAGGCCGCATTCTGCGCGTCCTGGCGGGTGCGCATCAGGGTGTTCTCGACGTTGACCATCTCGGCGACCTCGGCGCGCAGGCCGTCCATGGCCGCCTTGCCGGCGCCGGCGATCTCGGTCTGGCGCGCGGCCTCGCGGGTCTCGGGGTTGGCCATCCCGGCGATGCCCTTCTCGGCGACGCCGTCGTGCCAGGCCTCGGCCTGCTTGCGGATCGTCTCGAGCCGCTCCTGCTGGGCCGGGTTGTCGGAGGTCAGCGCCTTGGCCTGCCGCCAGGCGGCGTTGAAGGCCTCCCAGCCCTTCTGGTAGGGCGCCAGGAACTTGGCATCCCCGGAGAGCAGGAAGCCGCGATAGCCGGTCTCCTGGTTGACCATGCCGGCCAGCGCCCGGTCGGCGGCGTCGATCACCTTGATGGTGTGGTCGGTCCAGTTCACCGACTGACGGATCTCGGCCGATTTCCAGTACACCACGCCGTTGATGCCGAGGCCGACCAGCAGCATCAGGGTGAAGGCCAGGAACAGCTTTCGCGGTATCGAGATGTTGTCGAGCATGTTCATGGCCTTCGTCCTTCGAAGCGGGGATCTCGGTCGGGAGCACCCTGCGGCTGGCGGGGTCCGGGCGGGCCCGGACGGCGGTTGATCGTGGTGGTGCCGGCCGGGACGGGACGCCCGGTCGGCGCCGCTCAGGCGGCGCGGATGAACTCCGAATCGCGGGCGTCGCCCTCGTTCATGTCCAGGACGAAGCCATCCTGTGAGGCCGCCGCGACCGGAGCGTTGATCCGGGCGGGGCGGTTCTTGGCTGCGGCCTTGGCCGGCGCGGCCATCCGGGCCGCCGTCCTCCGCAGCTGCGCGGCCGGGGCGTCGGCCCCCGCCGCGTCGATGCGGAAGTAGGCGATGGTCGCCTGCAGCCGCTCGGCTTGCGTGGCCAGCTCCTCCGAGGTCGCCGAGACCTGTTGGGACGCGCTGGCGTTCTGCTGGGTCACCTTGTCGAGCTGCTGGATCGCCTGGTTGATCTGCGCCGAGCCGACATCCTGCTCCCGGCACGCCGCCGAGATCTCTTCCACCAGCCCCGCGGTCCTGCGGATGTCGGGCACCAGCCGCCCGAGCATCTCGCCGGCCTGCTGGGCCGCCTTGACCGTGTCGGCGGACAGGGTCCCGATCTCGGCGGCCGCGGCCTGCGAGCGCTCGGCGAGCTTCCTAACCTCGGAGGCCACCACCGCGAAGCCGCGGCCGTGCTC
>NZ_VRVD01000076.1:0-12993 GCF_008040015.1 Methylobacterium sp. WL18
TTCCGGCGTCGCGCAAGCACCCGCTGCGCCCCCGGCGGCTCACGCCCCAGCGGGAAGGGGAGCCCGGCCGGATCGGCCCACCCCCGGACCATCGGTGCCGGATGCGATTCCGGTCGGGCATCGGCTCACGCCCGACGCGCCCGGCGTGAGCTTGCCGCTGCGCCTCCTGCCCCGGCACACCGCGATCATCGCGGGCTCCGGCTCCGGCAAGACCGTGCTCCTGCGCCGCCTCGTGGAGGAGGCCGCGCTCGCGGGGCTTCCGGCCATCGTCATCGACCCCAACAACGATCTCTCGCGGCTCGGCGATCGCTGGCCCGAGCGGCCGCAGGGGTTTTCCCCGGACGACGACCGCAAGGCGGCGCTCTACGCCGAGCGGGTCGAGGTCGTGGTGTGGACGCCGGGCGTGCATGCCGGCAACCCGCTGTTCCTCTCCGTCCTGCCCGACTTCGCAGAACTGGGCGAGGATCGGGACGAGCGCCAACAGGCGATCGAGATGGCGGCCGAGACTCTGGGGCCTCTGGCCGGGGCCAAGACCAATCTCCAGCGCGGCGTGCTGGCGGATTCGCTGCGCCGCTTCGCGGAGCGCGGCGGCGGCAACCTCGCGGCCTTCATGGACCTGCTCGCGGATTTGCCCGACGGCATCAGCCAGATCGGTAACGCCGCCAAGCTCGGGCACGGCATGGCGGACCAGCTCCACGCCGCCGTGGCGACGAACCCGCTCCTGAAGGTGGAGGGCACGGTGCTCGACCCACGGCACCTGTTCTTCGGGACCGACCCGGCGCGCACCCGCATCTCGGTGATCAACCTGTCGGGTCTCGCATCGGAGGCGGCCCGCGAGGATTTCGTGAACCGGCTCCAGATGACGCTGTTCGGCTGGATCAAGAAGAACCCGTCCCCGCGCGGCATGCTCTACGTCGTCGACGAGGCGCAGACCTTCCTGCCGGCCCAGAAGGCGTCGCCGAGCCTCGGCAGCGGCATCAAGCTCGTGGCCCAGGGCCGCAAGTATGGCCTCGGGATGATCGTGGCGACGCAGGTGCCGCGCGGCATCCACAACCAGGTCGTCTCCAACTGCACCACGCAGTTCCTCGGCCGGCAGAGCGCGCCCGCGACGATCGCGGCCGCCCAGGAGATCCTCGCGGCGAACGGAGGCGCGGCCGCCGATATCGGCAAGCTGGGGGCTGGGGAGTTCTACTTCGCCACCGAGGGCTCTGGACGGCCGGCCAAGCTGCGCACGCCCCTCTGCCTCTCCTACCATCCGGCCAACCCGCCGACGCCGGAAGAGGTCATCCGTCAGGCCAAGCGCTCGATCGAGGCGGGCACCCGGGCGCGCGCTTCCTGACGCCACAGGTCCCGAGTTGGCGTAGCTGCGACCGGGCTCGCCGAGAGGAAGGTTCGCGATGACTACGAGGTCCGACCTGTCGGGAGGCGCGTCCTGCGACTTGCGCCTGCTGCACGCCACGACGATCGCGGGCGGCCAGGTCACCATCGACATCCAGGCTGAGCGTGTGGCCGTGCTCCACGCCCCAGACCGACCCCTGCCGCCCGCTGGGCGCGAGATCGATCTTGGCGGCGCTCTGGTGCTGCCCGGCCTGTCGGACAGCCATGTGCATCTCGACAAGTGCATGCTCGGCCTGGACTGGCGGCCGCACCGGGCGCAGGGATCCGTCCGCGCGATCATCGAGGACGAAAAGGCCTTCCGCCGGGCCCACCGGATCCCACTGGCGAGCCAGGGCGCCGAGGCGCTCCTCGAACGCATGCTCCGCGGCGGCACCACCAGCTTGCGGACCCATGTCGACATCGACGACGTGACCCGGCTGGACCACCTCGCGCAGATCCTCGACCTGCGCGCCCGCTGGTCCGATCGCATGCAGATCCAGGTCGTCGCGTTTCCGCAGAGCGGGATCCTCCGCTGCGCCCCGGTCGCCGGCGACCTGGACGAAGCCCTTCGGATGGGGGCCGACCTCGTCGGCGGCCTCGATCCCGTCGGCATCGACGGGGACCGGGACGGGCCGCTCGACACCGTCTTCGGACTGGCCGAGCGTCACGGCCGCGGCATCGACATCCATCTCCACGACGGCGGCGAGGCCGGCCTCGACGAGATCGACGCGATCGTCGCGCGCACGAAGGCCAGCGGGCTCGGCGGACAGGTCACCATCAGCCACGCCTTCGCCCTGGCGGATGCCGACGACCTGCGGCTCGGCAGGATCGCAGACGCGCTGCGCGAGGCGGGCATCACCCTCGTGAGCAGCGTGCCCGGCACACGCCGGTGCCCGCCGATCCCGCGCCTGCGGGACCTCGGCGTCGCGGTCTGCTTCGGCACCGACAACGTACGCGACTGCTGGAACCCGTCCACGGTCACCGGCATGACCGACCGCGTCCTGCTCGCCGCGTACCGGTTCGATCTCAGGAGCGACGCGGACCTCACGGCTCTGCTCGATCCGGTCACCGCCGTGCCGGCGAAGGTGGCCGGGCTCGGCCCGGGGACGGTGGCCCCCGGCGTGCGGGCCGACCTCGTCGCGTTCGACGCCGCCTGCGCGCCGCAGGTCGTCGTCGAGCGCCAGGAACCGGTTCTGGTCCTGGCGAAGGGGGCGGTCGCCATCGACCGCCGTGGCCCGGTCGCCGGAACGACGCCGTCGCCGGCTTGACGGCGGGGGTGCCGCAGGCACGGTGGCGCCCATCGTGACCGAGCGGGCCCTTCGCCACATCCTCGCCGTCGTGCGCGCGGGTTCGGTCCGGGCCGCCGCCAAGATCCTGAACGTCGCCGCCTCGGCGGTGAGCCGGCAGGGCGACGGAGAAGACGGGCCGCACGCTTCCTCTCCACGGCCCCGACGTCCTAACCTCCTCGTGGGAATGGATCCTCCCGCACCTGCATGCCGTCGTCGACGCGCTCGACCGTAACGCCCACCGCCGCCGAAGGAGTTCGGATCATGCCGACGCAGACCCTCCTGGCCGCCGCGACCGCCGTTGCCCTCGGGCAGGGCACGGCGCAGTCGATTCCCTCGGTCTCGGCCACGACGACCTACCACCGGGTCGAGATCGACGGCGTCGGCATCTTCTACCGTGAGGCCGGCCCACGCGACGCGCCCACGGTCCTGTTGCTGCACGGCTATCCGTCGTCATCCCGGCAGTGGGACCCGCTGCTGCCGCTCCTCGCCGACCGCTACCATCTGATCGCCCCGGACTACCCGGGCTTCGGACAGAGCGACGCGCCGTCGCCGGCCCGGTACACCTACACCTTCGACACTCTCGCCAAGACCATGGAAGGCTTGGTCGCCCGGCTCGGCATAGAGCGCTACACGCTGTTCCTGCAGGATTACGGCGGGCCGGTCGGCTTCCGCATGGCGCTGGCTCATCCCGAACGGGTCAGCGCGCTCATCGTTCAGAACGCCAACGCCTATGCGGAGGGCCTCGGTGCCAAATGGCAGGGCATCGCCCGGTACTGGGCTGATCCCGCAGCCCATCCCGAGCAGCTCGATGCGTTCACGTCGCTCGAAGGGGCCAAGCAGCGCCACCTCGGCACCAGCCCCAACCCAGAGCGCTACAATCCGGACACCTGGGCCGACGAGTACGCCATCCTGGCGAGGCCGGGCGAGCGGGAGATCCAGGCGGCGCTGCTCTCCGACTACCGCACGAACGTCGCGTCCTACCCGGCTTGGCAGGCCTGGATGCGGGAGCATCGGCTGCCGACGCTCGTGCTGTGGGGCCGCTACGACCCCTCCTTCATCGTGCCGGGCGCCGAGGCCTACCTGCGTGACGTGCCCAAGGCGGAACTGCACATCCTCGATGCCGGGCACTTCGCGCTGGACGAGGCGACGGATGAGATCGCCCGGCTCACCCGCGACTTCCTCGGCCGCGTCGAGACGAAGGCTCTCCCGTCACCGGCCCCGCGTTGAGAGGATGGCCCTCGTTGGACGTGGGCCATCCTCGAACGCCCGCCCCGGAACGATGCCCGCCTCGGCGATGCTGCCGGGCTCTCGACGATCACGGTCTGATGAAGGCGAGAATGTCGGCATTGATGACATCCGCATGCACGGTCAGCATGCCATGCGGGTATCCGGGATATGTCTTCAGTGTTCCGTTCTTCAGGAGCGTGATCGATTTCAGCGCCGCGTCGGCGATCGGCACGATCTGGTCGTCCTCGCCATGCAGCACCAAGGTCGGCACCGTGATCGCTCTGAGATCCTCGGTCTGATCGGTCTCCGAGAAGGCCTCGATACCCTCATAATGGGCTTTGGCGCTGCCCATCATCCCCTGCCGCCACCAGTTCTGGATGACACCCGGAAGGGTTTTCGCACCGTCGCGGTTGAAACCGTAGAACGGACCGGCGGGGACATCGAGGAAGAATTGGGCGCGGTTCTCGGCGAGCGCCTTGCGGAATCCGTCGAACACGTCGCGGGGCAACCCCTCCGGATTGGCCTCGGTCCTGAGCATCAGAGGTGGGACGGCGCTCACCAGGACCACCTTGGCGACACGCTCCTGCGGCTGGCCGAAGGTGGCGACATAGCGGGCGACCTCGCCGCCCCCGGTGGAGTGGCCGATATGGATGGCGTTCCTGAGTTCGAGATGCTCCACCACGGCAGCGGCATCGGCCGCGTAGTGATCCATGTCATGGCCGTCCGAGACTTGCGCCGAGCGGCCGTGACCCCGGCGGTCATGGGCGACGACGCGATAGCCGTTCCGCACGAAAAACAGCATCTGCGCGTCCCAATCGTCCGACGAGAGCGGCCAGCCGTGATGGAACATGATCGGCTGGGCATCCTTCGGACCCCAATCCTTGTAGGCGATCTCGGTGCCGTCCCGGGTCTTAACGGTGGCCATGGTGTTCCCCGTACCTGATCCGCTTCCGTTCAGGCCGTTCCGCCGGACGGCCGAGCACGGTTCCTAAGGGTATCGCGCCCGCGCCCGCTTGTACGAAAGCGTCGCGATTGTGCCGTCACGGCGCCGAACGCACCGTCGTCCCGACGGCCGCGCGGGTTCGTGCCGAACGGCGTTGGGCAAGCCCGGCGGCGCGCCCCTAACGTGAAAGCGGGCGGGCTCCCAGCACGGTGGTCAGGCAGCGCTCGAACTGGTCCGCCTCGAACGGCTTCGCGTAATACGCGAAGGCTCCGAGCGCGAGCGCCCGCTCGCGGGTCGCCTCGCTCGGATAGGCCGTCATCACCATGACGGGAAGATGCGGCCGCTGGCCCGCCAGGATCCTGAGGAGATCGAGCCCGCTCAAGCCCGGCATCTGCACATCCGTCACCACGAACGCGATGTTGGCCTGGTCGAGCGTGGCGAGCAGCGGTTCCACGCCGTCGAACACGAGGGCTTCGTATCCCAGCGCGCGCGTCAGACGATCGAGGGCGGAGCGGATCGAGGGATCGTCGTCCACGATGGCGACGACGGGACTGCGCACGGGACGTTCAGCCATGGGCGAGCGGCAGCATGAAGTGGAAGGCGGCGCCCCCCGTCGGGGCGGCGTCCACCCAGATGTCGCCCCCATGCGCGTCGATCAGGTTCCGGCAGATGGCCAGACCCATTCCCATTCCGCCAACCTTGGTGGAGTGGAACGGTTCGAAGATCCGCGCACGCCGTTCGGGCTCGATGCCGGGGCCCGTGTCGACCACCTCGACCACCACGGAGGCGGCAACCCGGCGGATCGCGATGGTGATGTCCTTCCGGCCCGGGGCGTCTGCCATGGCCTGGGCCGCGTTGACCAGCAGGTTGACGAAGATCTGCTGGATCTGGATCAGATCTGCCGGGACGGGCGGGATCGCCTCCTCGGCGGCGAGATGGATCGTGGCGCCGTGGCTGCGGATCTCGCGCTCTACCAGGAGGTTCGCGTCCCGCGCGGCCTGGACCAGGTCGATCGGGGCGACGATCCGCGGCGCGTTGCTGAGATACGAGCGCGTCCGCGCCACGACATCGCGGGCGCGCGTCGCCTCGGACACCACGTCGTCGAGGGCGAGGGAGGCCTCGACCACGTCGGGCTCGGCGCGGCGCAGCCAGCGCAGGGCCGCCTGGGCGTTGGCGACGATGGCTGCCAGGGGGGAGTTGACCTCGTGGGCGATGGAGGCGCTGAGCGCCCCGACCGTGGTGATCCGCGAGGTCCGGGCGAGTTCCGTGTCGGCCGCCGCGAGATGGGCCTGGGCGCGCTTGAACGCCGTGACGTCGAGCGACGTGACGATCACGTCGGCGAACGCCGCGCGCTCCTGCGGCAGCGTCGCCGTGAACAGCACGTCGCGTTCGCGCCCATCGGCGCCCAGGATGTGGGCTTCCGAGCGAAAGAAGCGGTCGCCCCGGCCGAATGCGACGAGCCACTGCACGAAGGTCTGGTCGGTGTCGGGCAGCAGGCGATCCAGGGAGCCGAGATAGGCATCCTTGGCCGCCGCGCCGGTCTCCTCCAGGGTGAAGGCGTTCACATCCGTGATGATGACCCTCGCCCGCAGGGCGCGGAGCTCATCGGGGTGGCTGGCGAAATGGCACTCGATGTCGACGATTCCGTCCCGGCGCAGGGCCGCGACGGCGTCGGCCACGGCGGTCCAATCCTCGCGCCAGATCGAGATGCCCGAGCGCTCGTAGATGGCCTCGAACGCACGGTCGGCGCTCCGCCGGCCTCGCCGCAGCGCCATGAGATGGGCCGCGGTGGCGGCCGCAGCGAGAAGCGCCAGGATCCCGCAGAGGATCGGCAGGACGCCGCTCGACGACGCGCCCGTCGAGCCCGCCAGGAAGGCCAGGGCGACCGGGATTCCGACCGACAGCCCCGCTGCGGCGAGGTCTCCCGCGCCGATGTCCGCGGGGCGGGATGCCGGCGCGCGCATCCAGGCCGGCAGGTCGTCGTCGCCGGTGACCTGCTGGTGGGACGTCTGCGCCAGGCTCGGCCAGCGCGAGAAGACCTGCCGCATGCCACTCATCCAACCGGGTCCACCAGCTTAGGGAAATCGTGCCGGCCCGTCTCCGATACGCCTGTATAATGGCGCAATTCGACCGTGGATTGCATGTTGCCGCCATGGACTTGTATCGGCACGGCATCATCAAGTTTCCGAACGCAGGTTTGCTCGCTTCGTCCCACGCGCGGGGCTGGACGGGCGTCGCGGCCGAGCTCCGCTCCCATCCGTCCGGAGACCTGCCGGCGATCGTGCCGAGCCAGATGGAGATCACCCTGGCGACGCGGCGCAGTCCCGGCGCGCGGGTGAGCCGGAAGGGCGCGGGCGTGCGCCAGCAGACGCCCGTCGAGGCGGGGACGATCTGGCTGTGCCCGGTGGGTGTCGGCGAGGACGACATCAACATCTCGGCGCCGCTCACCGAGATCCTGCACATCTACCTGCCGGTCGACCGCTTCAAGGCCCTGGCCGACCTGTACGGCGATGCCCGCATCCGGGCCGACACGGTGCGCTACCTCGCGGATGTCCAGGATCCGCTGATCCGCCAGATCGCCCTGTCGATCCTCGGCGAACTCGTGGAGGAGAGTTCGGCGGGCCGGATGATGGTGGAGACCGCCGCGCTGACCCTCACCGCGCGGATCGCCCAGGCCTACGGGCACGATCGCCCGGACGCGGCCGGCGCAACCTCGGAGGAGGGCGCCTGTCCCGACCGGATTCAGCGCGCGATCGCCTTCATCCGCGACAATCTCGAGCGCGATCTCTCGATCAACGAACTCGCCGCCGTCGCGTGCCTGAGCCCGTTTCACTTTGCCCGGATGTTCAAGCGTGTGACGGGACAGACACCCTACGGCTACGTCAGCGGGGAACGATTGGCCTGTGCCTGCCGGCTTCTGGCCGACCGCAAGACCCCGATCCTCGACATCGCCCTGCGTTCCGGATTCTCGAGCCAGGCTGCCTTCGGGACGGCGTTCAAGCGCGTCAAAGGTCACACGCCGTCCGAATATCGGAGGCTCATCAGCTAGGCGTGCGATTTAGAAGAGCAAGATCGACGAAAAGTGCCGCAAACTCGATGAATACTTTATAACCGAAGCGAAGATATCGTTTTTCCTGCAGAGACAGGAGAGACTACGATGCTCGATGCATCCCCCTCGCGCCCCGATCGGTCGGAGACTCGCCTCGGCTCGTCCGCGGTGCGCGCCTGGGAGCGGGCCATCGTGCCGTCCCACTGTCCACCTCGGCGGCCGCGAGGCTGGCCCGCAACGGGGTCGGACGGGGCCGACATCCTGGCCTACAGAGTGGAGGCGTCGGATGTCCCCTCGTCGATCGCGCGTTGCGACGCCCTGCTCGTGCAGGTCTTGCCGACGGATCGGCCGGTCGCGGAGCGTGACCGGCCCCAACCCGGCGACGTTCTGCTCGTGGATCTGCGGCAACCCCACGCGATCGCTGTCTCGCCCGGAGCCGTGCACATCACGCTCCACGGCGCGCTGCTCGGGGAGATTGCCGCATGCTTTCGTTCCGGCCGGGCCAACCCCCTCGACGCGCTGACGGAGGCCTGCGGCCGGCGCCTGAACGATGCCACGATCCGCGATCTGGCGCTGCGCGCCTGCGCGACGCTCGATCGGGCGGATCGCGGGGCGACGGTGTTCCGCAACCAACTCGGCCGGGCCCTGGCGGCCCACCTGCTCGCAACCTACGCGACCTTCGCAGACGCCGTGGAGCCCGCGCGCGGCGGTCTCGCGCCCTGGCAACTCAAGCGCGCTCAGGATCGGATGCGCGATGCGCTCGCGCAATCGCTCAGCCTGCCGTCGGTCGCGGCGGCTTGCGGCCTGTCACCCAGCCATTTCGCCCGCGCCTTCCGCTGCTCCACGGGGGTGTCGCCCCATGCCTGGCTCGTGCGGCAGCGCCTCGCCCGCGCCAAGGACCTGATGCGCGCGCAAGACCTGTCTTTGGCCGACATCGCCCTGGCCTGCGGCTTCGCCGACCAGAGCCACTTCACCCGCGTCTTCGCACGTGAGGAGGCCATGAGCCCGGGCCGCTGGCGCCGGTCGATCGAACGGGACTCGGCCGCCGGCTGAACCGCTCCGGGTCCGCGCGCCCGCGGGGACGCCGCCGTCAGGTCGCGTGCTCGGCCGGCGGAAGCACCGTGGCGACACCCCCGAGGAGCGTCTGGATCTTGGCCTGAATGATGTCCTTGATGTTTCCGTCCGGCGGAAGGCGATAGATAAATTCTCGCACGCCGAGGTAGAATATCGAGGAATGGATGGACCAAACGATCTCGATCTCGATGTTCGATGCGGGCACATCCCTGATCGACGGTCGATCGAAATGAGTCCGCAATTCCTCGACCACGCTTTCGAACACGCGGTCGCGCAGGAAATTCAGATAGCGGGCGTTGAAATCCAGGTTCTTCAAACCCGCAAACATGAAGAGCCGGACCCACTCCGGCGTCAGGATGACGTTGGCGTAACTGACGTAGAACTTCGTCAGCCGCGTCTCCAAGGGGACGCTTCGATCCTTGATCGTCTCCTCCCAGAACGGATCCCAGCGCCCCACGAAGACGTCTTGGTAGACGCGCTCGATCAGAGCCTCCTTGCTCGGGAAATAGCGGTAGAGCAGCGGCTGCGTGATCCCCAGTATCGAGGCGAGTTCGCGCGTCTGACCTTCGAAGCCGCGCTCGGCGAAGAACGCGACGGCTGCAGCGGCGATGCTCTTCTCACGATCGATGGGCGACAGCCGCCTGCGCGACCCGGTTTGGCCCCGCTCGGCAGAATTCTGGGAGCGTCGGGAGGCGGTGAGCGGACCAGCAGGGCCGGGCTTCGACTTGGGCGAACGAGCCATGAGCCCTCGTTACCATGGTGGCTGGGCTGATCAAACGATAAACGATTCGGATCCCTCCTCGGCGCGATCAAGACCTCCGCAATCGCATAGCATGCCAGCTGGCCTGACATTCTTTATCGAGCGATAAACAGCATTGACAGGCGGCCAAGGCCGCACCATTGTTGATCAATCGATAATCAACAGTCGGGCTTGGACGCGCCGCGTCGAGGGCCGGGCGGATCGCCCGATCAGGGGGAGGAGGCGTCATGGGAACGACCGGAGGCCGTCGCCGTGCACGAACCTTGCTGTGAACGCCGGCGCGGTACGGCATCATGGGAACCTTCCGGGACGCTCCTCCCGGATCCGACACGTTTGGCGTTGCGAGTGACATGCCGGAAGCAACCGTTCACATCGTCGACGACGATCCGGCTGTACGCAGTGCGCTGACCCGTCTGTGCAGGTCGGCCGGCCTCGCGGCGGTCGCCCATCAAGATCCAACCACGCTGCCGATCACCCGGACGCGCGAAGCGTCGGAGTGCATCCTGCTGGACGTGCGCCTGGCCGAGCAGAACGGCCTGACGGTCCAGGAGACCTTGCGCGATGCCGGCTGCACGGTGCCGATCATCTTCCTCACCGGATACGGGACCATTCCCATGACCGTGCGGGCGATGCGCGGGGGTGCGGTCGAGTTCCTGACCAAGCCGGTCGGCGACATGGTGCTGCTCGAGGCCATCCATCGCGCGCTGGAGATGGACGCCGCCACCTTGCGGGCCGGCCGCCTTCAGGACGCGTTGTCCAGGCGCTTCGGAGCGCTGACGGCGCGGGAAGGCGATGTGCTGCGATGTGCGATCGGCGGCTTGATGAACAAGCAGATCGCCGCCGAACTCGGGATCACGGAGATCACCGCCAAGGTCCACAAGCGCCGCATGATGGAGAAGATGCAGGCCCGCTCGCTCGCGGACCTCGTGCTGATGGCGCATCAACTCGGGATCGAGGCGACGCGGCAGCGTTGACCAAACCGATCGGTCCCGGTCTGCCCTCGGTGAGGGACGCTCCCCGCCGGACCGGCGTCGGCCAGTCGGTGGGGCTTTCCAGGCGGCGCTGCCCGGCAGAGCGACGATCAGGCGCCCGGGATCAGAAAGCCCCGCCGGCGCGTCAGCGCCTCGGCCGCGGGACGCGGTACACCCAGGTTGGTCGCCAGCACGTCCGGCGGGTTCGAGCCCAACCAGGCCGAAAGATCGTTGGCTTGGTAATGCCCGTTGTTGAAGCCGATGAGCACCCGGAGGATGCCGGGCCCCGTGTTCCGGATGTAGTGTCCCGATCCCATTGGGGCGTAGCCGATATCGCCTGCGTCGAAGCTCTCGACGACGACATGGCCTTCGGCCAGGAACACGGCCATCTCGGCCGATCCGTCCAGGTAATATTGCCATTCGTCCGCATTCGGGTGCCAGTGCAGCTCCCGCATCGCCCCCGGCTCGATCTCGAGCACCGATCCCGCCATCGTGGTCGAGAGCGGGAATTCGTCGACCGTGACGGTGCGCTGGGTGCCGCCTCCGGGGACGCGCCGCGGTTCCTGTGCGTGGAGCGGGTACCGATGCCGCGACGTCAGTTCCGGCCGCGCCCGGGGCGCAGAATCCGGCGACCGGTCGTCCGGCACGGGCCCCAGGGCGAAGTACGCCTCGCCCCGGGGTAAGCCGGCGCGATCCGCCGGTGCGAGGCCGAGGTTCTGTGCCAAGGCGGCCTCAGGCGTATGCGCCAGCCAATCCGTGACGCTGAAGGTGTGGTCTTCGGAGAAGTCGCCGTTATCGAAGATGAGGATGAAGTGGCACTCCTCCGGTCCGAGCCCCTGGATCGAGTGCCCCCAGCCGCGCGGGAAATACCAGACGTCGCCGGGGCCGAAGGTGTCGATCGCCGAGCCGCCGTCGGGGTTCAGGATCGTGGTGCGGCAGGACCCCGAAACGACGTAGGCCCATTCGGCAGCGTTGGCGTGCCAGTGCATCTCCCGCATCCCGCCGGGCGCGAGCCGCATGGATACGCCGGCAATGCCCTGACTCGCAGGAAACTGTTTCACAGAGGCGCCGCGGGTGATGCCTCCGGGTCCAAGGCGAGGCGGTTGCGTCTCGAGGCGGTAGCGGAACGACAGATCCGTGATGGTCACCGTACAACCCTCGCTGCAAGAGAAACCTGGCGTCCCGAGGGGCGCTCCGGGCGATGCGCCGCTTGACATCCGGAGGCGGTGGAACGGATGCGCGGTGCCGGGACGGATCGAAAACCTCACGCCTCACCGCCGCCAGCAAACGTTCCAGTTTCGGTATCCGCCGATCGCGTTCCTGATCTGGAGGCGATCGAACTCAGTAATACCGTGGGATCGGACCATCCTGAGGTGTGGTGTCACCGTCGAGATCGATCATGACCGCGTCGACATAGCACCAGCCCCAGCCTTCCGGAGGGTCGTATCCCTCGATGATGGGATGCCCGGTCGCGTGAAAATGGGCTGTCGCGTGACGCAGGGGCGACTGATCACAGCAGCCCACGTGACCGCAGGTTCGACAGATTCGCAGGTGAAACCACGCGCTGCCGATCCGGAGGCAGTCCTCACAGCCTCGCGCGCTCGGCGTCACCGTCTGAATGTCTGCACCGTGCCTGCAAACTGGCGCCACCCGGCTTCTCCGTACTTGGTCGACTGCGTCTGGATTGCGCCGGAGGAGCGCGACCCGGACGCAACCTTACCCAAGAGACCGCGATCCCACCGGAGTATCTTGTCGAAAGCTGCGGCCATTTGGACGTTCGGATCGATTCCATCGGTGTCGGCACGCGATCAGCGGGCAATGGCCGGCGGGCGCCATGATACGAATGTTCCAAAAAGATTAGATCCATCAATATTCGCGAAGCTTCCTGCTCCATCCCTGCAGCATCCACCTGCGCGTCGCCCCGGATTGCCAGCGGCACCCATGTGGCCCGAATCCGTCGCCGGGATACGGCGATCTTCAGGGATCATGGACGATGAAGTCACTTCTCCTCGGTGCCACCATGCTCGTCGGGCTGCTGGTCGCCTCAGCCAATCCGAGCTTTGCGGCCGGTGACGGCCTGGATCGGGACGCGGCGGCGCAGGGCAACGGCCGTTTCGCCGGCATGCACCGCGGCGCTCGGATCACCTCACGGTACGGGGTGATGCGTCCGCGTCGCCACCATCGTCATCATCGTCGCTGAAGCGTCCGGACAATCCGGCTCACCGCGCAACGCGATCGGGGCCGGCGGCTTCCGGCCGCGGATCCTGGGCGCCGGAGGCCGCGCGAAGCCGGATCGGTCGGCA